>JANTHQ010000125.1 GCA_024762375.1 Anaerolineaceae bacterium | reverse complement strand
TTGAAATTGCTGCCCGCCATCAAACCACTGTATAGCCAGTATCCCGCTCTGTTGAAAGAAAAAGGCTACGGCGATTTGGTGATGAAGTAGAGAAGTCCTCTGCAAAAAAGGGTAGAAAATGAACCACAGAGACACGGAGTTACAGAGAAAAATAAGGTTTGAGAACCGAATATACGGCGGTATCTGCAATTTTCGGCACAAATTTGAGTCAAAAACTCAAAAACTTTAAATTCTCTGGTTCTCTGCGCCTCTGTGGTGAAAATTCAACCTTTTTTCAGACGGGTCAATAGAGGCGTCTATGAAAAAAATTGTTACCCTGCACTATCGAAGTACCGAGCCGCGCACCGAAACCATCTCGCTGTTGGGGCATGAAATCTCGGTGCAGCACATTGGCTGCAACAAAAATTTGGATGAAATGGCGACGCATATCGCCGAGCTGGACGGCACGGCAGATGCCATTGCCTTGCGCGGGGTAACGCGCACGCTGCGGCTGGGCAAGCAGAAAGTGTCCCATTCTGCCGCCGAGAAACTCTTTTCCATTGCGAAAAAAACGCCGGTGGTGGACGGCGGCGGCGTGCAAGCCACCATGGAACGCTGGGCGGTGCGGCTCGCGGCAGATGCCGAACCGGGCATTTGGGCGCGAAAACACGTGCTGATGGTTCCGCTGACCAACCATCACGGGCTGGCGCAAGCGCTGGGGCAATACACCGATAACGTGCGCCACGCCGACCCCATCGTCTATTTTGCCCTGCCCGACCCCATCGGCATCGGGCGCACTGCCGCACTCGGCACCATTGCCAAACCCGCGCTGGCACAAATGAAAGATTTTTCGTTCAGCCAACTTTTCCCCACCCCCGGCGACCCCGGTGTGCCGCGCAGTATGCCGCCATTCCAATGGGCGGATGTGCTGGCGGGCGATATGGGCAGTATCCGCAGATATGCGCCGAAATCGCTCAAAGGGAAATGGATTGTCACCGAAAGTGCATCAAATGACGATATTGCCGACCTGACCGCGCGCGGGGCAGAAGGCATCGTCACCACCATTCCCCCGTTGGGCGATGCCCCGCTGTCGGAACACTGCGCCGCCACGTTTGAAGCATGTCTGGTTGCCATTCGCCCCGACCCCGACACCCCGCTGACTGAAAATACCTACCTCAACCTGATGGCAGACTTGCACTGGCAGCCGGGCATCCAATACCTGCAACCGGAATCGGCGCGGGTCAATCGTTTCGCATTTGTGATTCATCCGCTGGCGGTGGAATTCATCCACAAACATCCCACGTTCCGCTGGACACGTATTTTGCCCGACCGGTTGGTGGAATGGGTAGCGGCATTTTTTCCCCCGTTTTTTGTCAGCAAAATAAAGGGAATTGAAAGCCCCGCCACCGGGCAAAAGGCGGAAGGCTATCTCATCACGCTGGGCGCAACCCCGAAAGAGTTGATGCGCCGCGATACCGGTTTTGTGTACCGGCGACTCATCCGCGCGGCGCGAATGGCGGAACGATACGGCGCGCGCATCATGGGGCTGGGTGCGTTCACCTCTGTTGTGGGCGATGCGGGCATCACGGTGGCGCAAAAAACCGATATCGCCATCACCTCCGGCAACAGTTTGACGGTGGCGGCGACGCTGGAAACCGCCAAACAAGCCGCCGTCAAAATGGGTACCAATTTGGCGGACGCACACAAAGGGAATGTGATGGTCATCGGCGCGACCGGCTCCATCGGCTCGGTATGCTCGCGATTGCTGGCGATGGCTGTGCCGAATATCACGCTGGTTGCCCCGCGCCCGGAAAAACTCATCCAACTGAAACGCACCATCGAAAACGAAACGCCCCACGCCAATGTGACCATCAGCACCAGCGCCGATGAATATGTTTCGGCGGCAGATTTGATTGTGACCACCACCACCGCGCTGAACACCCGCATCGTGGACATCAACCGCTGCAAACCGGGCGCGGTCATCTGCGACATCGCCCGCCCACCCGACATCACCGAGGAAGAAGCCGCCCTGCGCCCCGATGTGCTCGTCATCGAATCGGGGGAAATTCTGCTGCCGGGCGACCCCGATTTCGGGTATGACATCGGTTTGCCGCCGAAAGTGGCGTATGCTTGTTTGGCAGAAACCGCCCTGCTGACGCTGGAAGGGCGGTTTGAAGATTACACCGTCGGGCGGAATATCGAAATTGAACGGGTGAAAGAAATTTATCGCCTTTTCAAAAAACACGGGCTGCAACTTTCCGGCTTGCGCAGCCATGGGCATTTTCTGACAGATGAAGACATTGCCCGCAAACGTGAACTGGCGGACGACCTGCGCCGCCATCCCGAAAAACTGGCCGAACTGCAATCGCTGCAACTGCCCGACCGCGCCCAAAAAGGCGCATCCCACCGCGCGAATCTGCCCGGATGGGCGCTCGCTGCGGGGGCAACCGCCGGGGTGCTCGCCGGAATCTTTTTCAGCAAACGGAACCAATCATGAGCCAAAAAACTTTACTCATCACCGGCATCGCCGGCTACTGGGGCGAAAAACTGGCACAGCGCATCCCCCGCGATGAATGGCGGGTGGTGGGCATCGACACCCGCGCCCCCGACCTGCCCGAAACCGCCGACACATTCATTAAAACCGATTTGACGGCAGGCATCGCCGATATTCTGCGCGCCGAGCAGGTTTCGGCGGTGTGCCACCTGCCCCGTCGTGCCGAGATTGCCGCCAGCGCGAATCTGCTGTCGGCGTGCGCCACCGCCGGCGTGGAACAGGTGGTCATCAAAAGCAGCACGCGGGTGTACGGCGCATCTCCCGGCGCGCCCGCCCACCTGCCGGAAACGCATCCCCTGCCGCATGCCGCGCCGGATGCCGTCACCAAATTTCTGCGCGACACCGATTTACTGGCAGAAAGTTATCGCGGCGCACTGAACGTGACCATCCTGCGAATGGCGCACATCGTCGGCGCAACCGCCACCACCCCGCTGGTGGAACTCCTATCGCAGCGTGCGCCGATGATGCTGCTGGGTTTCGACCCGCTGATGCAGGTTCTGCATGAAGATGACGCCGCCGATGCGCTGGCACACGCGGTCACCACTGCCGCCGCCGGTACATTCAACATTGCCGCCGACCCGCCCCTGCCGCTATCGCGCATCATCGCGCTGGCGGGGAAAGTACATCTGCCCATACCGCATCCGGTGGCATACCTGCGCTGGCGGGTCGAACGGGCAAACAGGCTGCGCCGCCGAACCTTTCCATTGCATCCCGATTTTCTGCGTTTCCGGCTGGTAGCAGACACCGGAAAAATGGAAAACGATTTTGGCTTTTTCCCGGAACGTTCCGCCGAAGAAACCGTGCGCGCCTTTGCCGAACACGATTATTTCCGTCACCTTTCGCCCGACCAAGCCGCCCGCGTCAAACGCATCAAACAAATGCAGAAAGAAATTGGCGATTAGCGATTGGAGATTGGAGATTTTTAGTGCCAATAACCAATCTCCAATCTCTCTGAAAGGAATCCATTATGTCCGACCAACCGCGCAAACAATGCGCCGCGATAACCAAAAAGGGCACACGCTGCAAAAATTTCGCACTGCCGGGCAGCGATTTTTGCCGTTTGCACCAGCCGAAACCCACCGAACCGGCATCGCCGCCGCCCGAAACCCCCTCCGCTGATGACCTGCGGGCGCAACTCATCGAAGAGTTGGACGCGCTGGCAGACCGCATTCGCGCCATCAGCCCGAATTACAACCCGCCGCCATTTTCGGTGCGCGGCACGGCAAAACTGGTCAGCCGCACGCTGCGCGGTATCATCGGCAAACGCCCGCGCCTGCTGTCGCGTCTGCAAAACGCCGTCGGCAGCGATTTACTCGATGTGGACACGTGGAAAGGCGTGTGGTACATGCTGAATTACACGCTGGAATATCAGCGCGATTTTCTGAAACGGCGCATCACCGGCGAATATGAGACGGACGAATGGGGTATGGATTGGGAATTTGCCCAAGCCGTGCAACCGTTTTTCGATTTTCTGTACAAAATATACTGGCGCATCGAAACCAATGGCGTGGAAAACATCCCGGAAGATGGGCGGGTGCTGCTGGTCGGCGATGCCACCGGACAATACCCGTGGATTGGGGCGATGGTTGCCACCGCCGTCGCCACCGAACACCCCGATATGCGGCAGGTACGCTCGCTGTACAGTGCCACATTCGCCAGCATTCCCTTTTTCTCCATCATTTTCGACAAAACCGGGCAAGCGCCGGCAAATGTTCACAATGGCGAAAAACTGCTCACGCAGGATGAAGTGGTCGCCGTGTACCCCACCGACAGTTCCGACAGCGGCATCTCGTGGGAAGACGCCGCCCGGCTGGCAAATATCACCGGCGCGCCGATAGTCCCCGTCGCCATCATCGGCGTGGAAGGTTCGGAAACCGCCGCCCGCGTCGCCGCCGGAGATTCCACCGTGCCCGCATCTTTCGCCCCGTGGATGAGCGTTTTGGGGCAATTGCCCATTCCCACCCGCTGGACAATTGACTTCGGCACACCCATCACCGATTTTCCCGCCGATACCGCCGGTTCAGAAGTTGCCGCCACGCTGGCGCTCAGCGCCGAAATAAAAAATGCCATCGCCGCCCTGCGGAAATCGCATCTGCCCCACTGAGGTTCGTTATGCCCGTATTTTCTTCTGCCGATGATGTGTACCGCGTTTTCAACGCGCTTTTTTCGGAATTGCAATCGCAAAACGGCGACGCCACCCGCGCCGTCAGCAAATCGAAAGTGGTCATTCGGCTGAACTGCACCGCGCCCGATTGCACCATCACCCTGAACGGACGCAAAAATCCGCCCGTTGCCACTTTTGGCGCGGAAAAATTACGGGCGGATGTGCAGGTCGAAATGGCAACCGATGTGCTGCATCAAATTTTTTTGGGCGAGCAATCGCTCAAAAAAGCAGTTGCCGCCAAAAAAGTGGTCGTGCGCGGTCCGGTGTGGAAAACGTTCGCGCTCGGCGAAATTTTTTCTCAGGGGCGGGAATTGTACCCCGCCGTGCTGAAAGCGATGGGGCTGGGGTAGTTTTCAGCCCAAATTTTAGTTCAAAGCGAATATCTACCCGGCTCACCCGTTCACCTGCTCCCGTTTTTCCAGCGCGATTTCCAACTCTGCCAGCGTGCGTTTCAGTTTATCCACCACCCCGACATCTTCCCCGGTGCGGCGTTCCAGCACGTGTTTGATAACCTGCTGGTCGTATGCCGATTGCCGGATTTCCTGCAACTCCGATTCTGCCAGTGTGCGGTTGATGGAGATATTGTGCCGCTGTAAAATATCGCGGAAAAAGCGATGGTTTTCCGCCAGCCCCAGCGTCACCGCCTCGAAACCGTGTTCGGCGATGGTTCGCCGCGCAGAATAGCGCATCACATTGTAAAAAAACATCTGATGGTCGTCGGGGCGCGGTTCAATCAGCACAATATCTACTTCGGGATACGCCCGCCGCAGTTGTTTGATGTGGTAATGCAATCCCGCCTGAATGGTGATGCGCGACACCTGCGATGCGATGGCTTGCATCCCTTTGTCACTCAAATAGCCGCCATCCTTCCCCAAAAACGGAATTGCTTTCCGCTCGCTGTTGTCAAATGGCACCAGCGGGTTGATACAGATGACCAGATTCGCACCCTGCTCAATGGCGACATCCAAACTGGCCGTGCCCCGCAATCCGCCGTCAACATATTCTTTTTCACCGATGCGAACAGGTTTGTAAACCAGCGGCAGTGCAGTCGAAGCCGCCACCGCCAGCGAAATCGGCACGTCGCAACTATCTTTTTCGCCAAAAACGCGCCGCCCACCGGTATCCAAATCGGTGGCAATGATAAACAATTTGCGCGCCAGGTCCGCAAAATTGTTGGTTGCCCCAATCTCCGAAAATACTCGCCGCACATATTTTTCCAGTTCCAGCCCGTCATACAACGCCGACGGCAACCCTTCCGACAGTGACCACAACAGGTCGAACGCGGTCATATCGTCCACATGACGCAAATAGTGCGACCATGCGCCCCACATCACCCGGGGCCACTGCAACGTCCGCTGCGAAAATTCTTTCAAATTGAACCGGAACAGATGCTTGGGGCCAATCGGTTCCACCGACCGCGCCGAACCATCCACAATGCGCATCAACTGTTCGATGGTCACGCCGTTTGCCAAACACGATGCCACCAGCGCCCCGGCG
>JANTHQ010000124.1 GCA_024762375.1 Anaerolineaceae bacterium | reverse complement strand
GGCAGCCATGAGCCGGTTGCTGCAGGGCGATGTCGGCTCCGGGAAAACAGTTGTCGCGCTGGCAGCGATGCTAGCCGTCATTGCCGACGGCGGGCAAGCGGCAATTCTCGCGCCCACCGAGATTTTGGCTGAACAGCATTTTAACAGCATGCGGGCATTGTTAGACCAGGCCGGATATTCAGATAAAATAAATGTCGCCCTGTTGACCGGTAGCACAAAGGCCGCCGAGCGCAAACCACTGCTGGCAGGATTGGCTGACGGCTCGGTTCATCTACTGGTGGGAACCCACGCCATCATTCAAAAAGATGTAACCATGCACAACTTGCGGTTGGCAGTGGTTGACGAACAGCACCGGTTTGGGGTCGAACAGCGCGGCCTGTTGCGGCAAAAAGGGAGCAATCCCCACATGCTGGTGATGAGTGCCACCCCCATTCCGCGGTCGCTGGCTTTGACCATGTACGGAGACCTCGACCTGTCCATCATCGATGAAATGCCTGCCGGGCGACAGGAAATCAAAACCGTGTGGCTTTCGCCGACCGAACGCGAGCGTGCATACCAATTCGTCCAATCGCAGATAGATAAAGGCCGACAAGCCTTCATCATTTGCCCATTAGTGGAAGAATCTGATAAAATTGAAGCAAAATCTGCTATCGAAGAACACGAACGGCTGCAGAAAACGGTTTTCCCCCATTTAAAATTGGGGTTATTGCACGGCAGGATGAAAGCCAAAGAAAAAGAAGCCGTTATGGCAGATTTTCGGGACGGCAAAACCCACATTTTGGTTTCCACTTCAGTGGTCGAAGTTGGAATTGACATTCCCAATGCCTCGACAATTCTCATCGAAGGGGCGAACCGGTTTGGGTTGGCGCAATTACATCAATTCCGCGGGCGAGTGGGGCGCGGCGAGCATCAAAGCTACTGCATTTTGCTTTCTGATAGCACTACCCCCGAAGCCGAAGCCCGATTGCAGGTTATGGAACGCACCAATAATGGGTTCGAGCTGGCAGAAGAGGATTTGAAATTGCGTGGCCCCGGCGAATTTTTCGGCACCAAACAGAGCGGTTTGCCCAGCTTGAAACTGGTCAAACTTTCTGACGTTGCTTTGCTAGACTTGGCTCGCGATACCGCCAAACAACTCTTCGACGATGATCCACAGATGGAAAACCCGGAACATCAATTACTGGCGCAGCGCGTTAATAATTTTTGGGAAAAAATTACAGACCGGAGTTAAACGATGAAGAAAGCACTCTATCCGGCAAGCTTCGACCCGGTGACCTTGGGGCATGTGGACATCGCCGAACGCGCCGCAAAACTGTTTGACGAACTGATTGTCGGCGTTTTTGAAAAACCGTTAAAAAACCTTTTGTTTTTGCCCGATGAACGGCTGGACATGACACGGCAGGCAATGGCGCACATCCCCAACGTAAAAGTGGTAGCCTATGGCGGGCTCACGGCCCATTTTGCGCAGAAAATCGGCGCGCATGCCATCGTGCGCGGCTTGCGTGCCGTGTCGGATTTTGAATGGGAGATGCAGTTGGCATTAGCCAACCAAAGCATCGCCGGCGATGTCGATACGATGTGTTTGATGACCAGCCAGCAATTTTCATTCATCAGTTCGAGCATTGTAAAAGAAATTGCGCTCAATGGCGGGGCGGTGGCACATTTGGTGCCTGCTCACGTTGAAAAAGCATTGAAAACGCGCTATAATCAATTGAAAGAAACAGCATAACCGTAACCGAGATTCAGGAGGGACACCGTGGACATCATGCGTTTGGTAGATGATTTGGAAGATTTAGTGAACAACGGCTCGCGCATACCGTTCACCTCAAATGTCATCGTGAACGAAGATGATTTATATGAAATTATTGACCAGATGCGTGCGTCCATCCCCGCAGAAATTAAAGAGGCTCGCCGCACCGAAGCAGAACGCCAGCGGATTTTGGCTCGTGCCAAAGAAGAAGCCGATCGGCTGGTAAATATGGCAAAAGAAAAGATTATGGCTGCGGTGGACGACCACGAAATCATCGAAGCGGCCAAATCGCATGCAAAAGAAACTATCGTCCAAGCCGAAAAAGAGGCCTGGCAACTTAAAGTCGACTCGCACACCTATGTTTCGGACAACCTCAGCGAGCTAGAGGAAACCCTGCTGAAACTGCTGACAACCGTGCGCAATGGTTTACGCCATCTGCAGCAAAACCCGCCATCCGCGCCACCGCCATCGGCGCAAGGCATTGTCATTGATGACCCCGACCCGGAAACGGAAGAAACGGACGAATAACCAACTACGGGCGAATTGATTTCGCCCGTAATTTATTGCACTACTTTTGCCAGAATACTCGGTTTAGATATAATTGAAACGTTGTACTTTAGCAAAGAGTGGTATCACTGTGAGCCAATCACATCAACTGAAACAAGAATTGCTTCAATTCAATGTTGCCCAATTACTCAAAGAACGCACCGAAGCAAGTCGGAAATTTAACATACAAAATGCTGCCGTCTATGTTGCCGATTTGGGGCTGAAATTGGTCGCGCCGGTGAGCGGTTCGGTGCGGTTGGTAAAAGTTGCCGGCGATGTGCTGGTAACCGGCACGCTGACCACAGTTTTGCAAATGCCGTGCACCCGCTGTTTAGAACCGGTGGACGTGCCGGTAACAATCGAAATTGAAGAAACGTTCATCCCCATCACCGATATTGCAACCGGTATGCATTTAACGTTGCCGGAAGATGTGGACGATACAATTTTGATTGATGAAGCGCATATTTTGGATTTGACGGAAGTGGTTCGTCAGGACCTGTTTATCAGCCAGCCGACACACGTTTTGTGCCGCGAAGATTGCCGGGGGTTGTGTCCGCAGTGCGGGCAAAACTTAAACGTTGGCACATGCAATTGCGATACCACAACAATCGACTCACGATGGTCGTCATTGTTGACATTTAAAGATAACGCGTAATCACGTTTGACATTAAAACGGAAGCGAAAGGAATTATTATGGGAGCACTACCGAAACGACGAATTTCCAGAACACGACAAGCCCGCCGCCGTGCACATTACCTGAAATTAGAAATGCCGCACATGGTTCGCTGCCCACAGTGCAAAACGCTGCGTTTAGCGCATACTGTTTGCCCCGCCTGTGGCACATACAAGGGCATCGAAGTTTTGGAAATTGAAGACAACGCCGAATAAAAACCAACAATCTCGAAACCAGAATGCAATGGCTGTGTTAGAATAGTAGTAAACTAACACAGCCATTCTATTATCACGAGGTTAAATATTATGACACACATGGCGTTTGTTTTTCCGGGGCAAGGCTCACAATATGTGGGCATGGGAAAATCTGTTGCAGAAACATATCGCGCGGCAGCCGATGTTTTCGCCCGTGCCGATGAAATTTTGCAAACAGATTTTTCTAATTTGTGCTGGGACGGCCCGGAATCTGATTTGAACCAAACTTTCAACACTCAGGCAGCAATTTTTGTGACCAGCATGGCTGTGATGGCGGCTTTGCGAGAGGCAGGTTTTGCTGCCGAACCCGATTTCGTCGCCGGACACAGTTTGGGCGAATATGTGGCGTATGTCGCCGCGGGCGTTCTTTCGTTTGAAGACGGTTTGCGGTTGGTGCGCGAGCGCGGCCGATTGATGGCAAAAGCCGGTTCAGAAAATCCCGGAAAGATGGCCGCTATTTTGAAACTGACCGATGAGCAGGTTGCCGAGATTTGCGACCGGGCATCTGCCGAGGCGGGTTGGGTACAAATCGCGAATCTCAACTCGCCGGGGCAGGTCATCATTTCCGGTTCTTCGGCGGGGATAGACCGCGCCATCGAACTGGCCAAAGCCGCCGGTGCACGCCGGGCGCAAGAATTGGCCGTCAGCATTGCGGCACATTCCCGGTTGATGGAAAGCGCAAACGCCGAGTTTGCTGTCGCTGTGGAAAACACGCCCATCAATCCCCCGCGAATTCCGGTGGTGGGCAACATTTCTGCTGCGCCGCTGGTTTCGGTGGCAGAAATCAAGTCCGAAATGATTGGACAACTGACCCACTCGGTGCGCTGGACGCAGTCGGTGCAGTATATGATAACTCAGGGCGTCAATCAATTTATCGAAATTGGCCCCAAAGATGTGCTGACCGGGCTGATAAAACGAATTGATAAAACTGTTTCACGGGCATCGGTAGAAGATGCCGCGGGTATTGAAAAACTGTTGGAGGCATCTCATGATTGATTTGAGCGGAAATGTTGCCATTGTAACCGGCAGTTCGCGTGGAATTGGCGCGGCAATCGCCGTTGTTTTGGCGCAACTCGGCGCGAAAGTTGTCATCAACCACCGTAACAGCGCCGAGGCCGCCGAAGGTGTGCGGCAAACCATCTCCGATATCGGGGGCGAAGCGATTGTGGTTCAAGCCGATGTGAGCCAGTTTGCTGATGCTCAACGGCTGATAAAAGAGACATTGGACACATTCGGACAGATTGATATTTTAGTGAACAATGCTGGCACCACCCGCGATAAACTCATCATGATGATGAAAGAAGAGGATTGGGATGTGGTGCTGCGCACCAATTTGACCAGCGCCTACAATTGTGTGAAAGCCGCTGTGCGGCCGATGATGAAAAAACGGTACGGGCGCATCATTAACATCACTTCGGTGGTGGGGCTTGCCGGACAGGCCGGGCAGGCAAATTATGCCGCGTCGAAAGCGGGCCTCATCGGGTTTACCAAAAGTTTGGCAAAAGAAATCGGCTCGCGCAATATCACTGTCAATGCCATTGCGCCGGGGTTTGTGCCCACCGCACTGACCAATGTGCTGCCGCAGGAAGCCGTCGATGCTGCAATTGCCAACACACCGCTGGGACGGCTCGGCGAGCCGGAAGACATTGCGTATGCGGTGGCGTTTCTTGCCTCCGACAAAGCAAGTTTTATCACAGGGCAGGTGCTGTCAGTTGACGGTGGCCTAATTATGCAGTAAAATCCCGATGGCTTCGGGAAATAGAAGACCGATACATTAACAAGCGAGAATTTTATGACAGTTCGTAGCCAGGCAAGAGCGCTGATTTTGCAATGTCTTTATGAATTGGATTTTACCGACCATACCTTCGACCATGCCCTGAATGCGCATGTGGAAGGCGCAATCGTTGACGATGGCGAACCCAATTATGGCCTGCATCTACCGCCGAAAGGGGTCGCGTTTGCCCGTTCTCTGGGCAGCGCAGTGGAAGAACGGTTGGATGAACTGGATGCACTGGCGGCAAAATACGCCTCCGAATGGCCGCTAGACCAAATTTCGGCGATTGACCGCAATATTTTGCGGTTGGCGATTTGTGAGCTGCTCTATACTAAAGACGCGCCGGGCAAGGTGGTCATCAACGAAGCTGTGGAACTGGCAAAAAAATTCGGGGGCGAAACATCGCCGCGGTTTGTCAACGGCGTGTTGGGGGCTGTGATTTCCCAATCGGAATCTGAACAAAAAACGGTGGCATAGCGAGAAAATATGGATTTTTTGGGTGTTGGTGTTCCGGAATTAGCAGTGATTATTGTGCTGGCGCTGATTTTCGTCGGCCCACGCGACCTGCCAAAATTAGCCGGGCGAGCCGCCAAAGTTCTGCGTGATATTCGCCGTATGTCTGAAGGCATTTCGGCCGAGTGGCAACGGGAAGTAAACGCTGTCGATTTGGATTTAGGCGGGGTGAAAGAACTGGCTGACGAACTCAACGCCGCACAATCTGCCGTGAAGAAGGCAACCAGCGCCACACTCGGTTTGGATGATTTGGTCAGCCCGAAACCTGCTGCCGCCAAACCTGCCGACCCGACCCCCGCCGACCAGCCGCCCACGGCGCCACCCGCACCCCCCGCCGCACCGACTCCACCGGAGGAAACTGCATCCCGTGACACAGCAACCGGCGAATAACGAACAACTCGAAACCCTCTCCGGGCAGATGACTCTGCTGGAACACCTGGATGAATTCCGGCGGCGGCTCATCGTCGTGTCGGTGGCAGTGTTAATTACGACCCTCCTCAGTTTTGCTTTTGCCAAAGAGCTGGTCAACCTGCTGGCGCAGCCCATCGGCGGCATCCAAAACCTGCAATCCATCGATGTGACCGAGAATATCACCGTTTTTATGAAAGTATCGCTGATGGGCGGTATGATTCTTTCGATGCCGGTAATTTTGTATGAACTGATTGCATTCATCGTGCCCGGATTGACCC
>JANTHQ010000123.1 GCA_024762375.1 Anaerolineaceae bacterium | reverse complement strand
ACTGCGGTATTGCCCTGCTCAACAGTGACGCTGATGGGGTCGGTGCTATATGTTTGCCCGTTCAGCGAAACAGAAATGGCGGGAATTGTCAACGCGCCGGTTTTGACCGGACGCAACTGAAATTGATAGCGGCTTTCGCTGGTGATGGTGGTTCCCACCATGCTGATTTGATTGGATGTGCTCGTCCCGACAATTTCGAACCCGTCGAGCGGGGGAAGTTCCGGGCGCGGAGCAGTGAGTGATTGACTGCTGACCACCACCGTCAGCGTCACGGTTTCATCGGCGGCAATGGTGGTGCGGTCAACCGCAGCGGTAATGGGCGATTGTGCCAATACGGGTACCGTCAGCAGCAAAATGACAAATAATCCGCAGATAAACCGGATAGACACCGATTTTTTGGAAACCGGATGTTTACGCATTGACGGTTCATTTTGAGTGATGTCATTCCCGCGAAGGCGGGAATCCATAAATTTTGCGTGGATTCCGGACAATTTCCTGCGGAAATTTCCGGAATAACCGTTGCTTTTGCTCATTGATAATTGCACATTGCTCATTGAAAACTACCAATCCTCCGCAGGTGGTTTGCCTTTTGAAGGCGGTGCGCCATAGAGTTCCATCAACTTTTGTTGCAATGTTTTTGTATCACCGGCGATGGATTCTAGCAAACGGCGGGCTTGCTCGGGAGAAAGTTGCTGCGGTTGCGCCGATTGCTGTGACTGATTTTGCTCGTTTTGCGAATCCTGTTGCTGTTCGCCCTGCTGGGGTGTGGGCGTTTCGCCGGGTGTGGGCGTCGGTTTCCCCTGCGATTGCGGTGTCGGTGTGCCCGCTGTCGGCGATGGCGACGGTTTCGGTGCAGGCGATGGCGTCGGTGTGGGTTGATTTTGCGGTTGGTTTTGGTTGTTCTGCTGGTCTTTCTGTTGCTGATTTTTTTCTTGCAATTTTTGTAGCGTCAATTCCAAATTATGTTTGGCATCCATATCGGCTGGGTTAATGCGGAGCGCCTGCTTGTATGCCTCTGCCGCTTGTTCGAACTGCCCGTTTTGAAAATAGATATTCCCCAAATTGTAATAGCTCTGTTCTGCCAGCGGCAAATCTGCGTGCTGCAATGCCTGCCGCGCTTGCAACTCGGCCTGTTGGTAATTTTGCTGGCGATAGTAGGTGTTGGCGGCATTGTAATATGGCTCGGCGAGTTCCGGCGCTTGTGTTTGCGCGTTTTGGTATGCTGTTAGCGCGTCATCGAATTTCCCGGCGGCGAACAGCCGGTTGCCGTTGCGATTCAACTGTCCCGCCGACGGGCTGCACGCCGTTGTGATAAATATGAGAATGCTTAAAATGACGATACTTTTTTTTGTCATAAGATTATGGTACAATTATGCAAAATTGCGGATGGTTTTTTCATGTCTGATATTCAATCATCTATTGTAATTGCCATTCAACGTGTGCGCCAATAGGTGAATTGGAAACCAGGAAGCGCACAACGACATTTGCTGAAACGAAAATTGCGAGCGCATCTGCCCAAAACGGCAACGCTAGACGAGTATAATGAACTCATTCAGGCGATTGTATCTGATGACGATGCTCGTGTATTTTTGTATACATATCGTACCGCTAAATTCATAACGGTGGTAGCGTTAAAGAACAACCAGCATTGGTTGGTGATGTTTACCTTCAGTGGGGTGCTCGAAACTGCTTTTGTGGTCGAACGCCCCGAACGGTATCTTTCAAATTCATCCTTTGCCGCCATTGGAACAATGCGGGAGGTTTTCGAAAATGTCTAAAATTGAAGAGATGTTGTCTGCATATGAAATTGATGTACGATTTCCTGATGTGAATGGTATGGAACATTTGGAAATGCTACATTTGCGCAGTGAATTGGCTGAACGCATTTTTGAATTGTCTCCCGAACAATCGGCGCGGTTGGCAGAAGCCGACCGAACATTGTTGAACCAAAGCAAGTTGTTTGCTCAAGCCATCGAAAAAGTTGCCAATTTAGCCGAGTGGCGGCGGCAAATGCAAGTTCCCACATCTCATTGGTGGTGGTATCTGGATGTTATCCAATCTCTACCGCAATTTGACCCCGCCTCACGTCTCGCGGCGTGATGCTCGCTCCGGTATCAACTCTGCGGCGATGAGCGCCAGCAGTGCGACTGCCACAAACCATTGGAAACGCTCGATGTGCCGCGTTTCGAATTGACTTTCCAATTTGGCTTTTTTCATACCCGCCAATGCTTTCGACAGCGCATCGAGTTCATTACCGCCGGCGCTGGCGCGGAAATATTCGCCGCCGGTTGCCAGCGCGATTTTCTGCAGGGTTACTTCATCCAATTTTGAGATGACCGTTTCGCCATTGGCATTTTTTTTGTACCCCACCACTTCTCCGGCATCGTTAAATTCGGGGATAGGATTGCCATCCGGCGAGCCGAATCCGATGGTAAAAATGATAACGCCCTGCGCGGCGGCATCTTTCGCCGCGTCGAGCGGGTTGCTGTTGTGGTCTTCCCCGTCGGTCATAATGATGATGACCCGTTGGCTGGCGCGCGTTTCATCGAACCCGGCGAGCGCGGTGCGAATGGCGTCGCCGATGGCTGTGCCGGGGCGCGAAATAACCTGCGGACCGGCGGCATCCAAAAACGTGCGAGCGGTCGTAAAATCGGATGTCAGCGGGAATTGAATGAAACTCGCGCCGGAGAAAAGCACCAGCCCCATTTCATCGCCTGCCAGTTTGTCCATCAAATCCGAAATTTCCAGTTTGGCGCGGGTCAGGCGGTTCGGTTTGATGTCTTCCGCCAGCATACTTTTGGACACATCCAGCGCCACCATAATTTCGATGCCCTGCTGTTCCACCGTTTGCACCTCTGTGCCCCATTGCGGGCGTGCCAGCGCGATGATGATGGCGGTCAGCGCGATGAACCACAGCGCGGTGCGCCACCGTCTGCCGCGCCGGTTGACATGCGCGCTCAATTGCGCCAGCAGCGACGGGTCGCCCAGTTGTGCCAGCGCCGCCGCTTTTCGGCGCGATGCCCACAGCACAAACAGTCCCATCAGTGGCACGAGTATTAAACTGTACAGAAATTTCGGTTCAGCGAAAGTCATTTTATGGTTTCGGGTTCAAGGTTCAAGGTTCAAGGTTTCAGGTTCAAAGTTCAAAGTTTCAGGTCAAATGACCAATCTCCAATTTCCAATCTCCAATCAACCGCTCACGGTATCGTTCTGAAAATGGTTTTTCGCAGAATCAATTCCAGCAGCAGAAATACCAGCGCGGGAATGAGCACCCAACCCGCCAGTTCGCGGTAGCGGGTATAGCGCCGAATTTCGACCTGCGATTTTTCCAGTTTATTGATTTCATCATATATCTGCTGCAATCCGGCGGTGTCTTCTGCGCGAAAATACCGCCCGCCCGTCTTTTCGGCGATTTGGCGCAGCAGGTCTTCATCAATTTCACTTTGGCGATAGACGACTGTCGGGCCGAAAAACCCTTGCTGCGGCACGGGCACTTCGCCCGTTTTTGCCGCGCCGATGGTGTACACTTTGATGCCCAGCGCTTTGGCGGCTTCGGCGGCGGTGAGCGGGTCAATCTCGCCGGCGTTGTTCACCCCGTCGGTCAGCAGGATGACCACTTTGCTTTTGACGGTGGAGTCTTTGAGCATATTGGCAGCATTCGCCAGTCCCAGCCCGATGGCGGTGCCGTCATCCAACCCCAAATCGGTAGAGAGTTTCACCTGCGCCAGCAGTCGCTCCAGCACGCGGTGGTCGATGGTGGGCGGGGCTTGATTGAATGCTTGCCGGGCGAAAACCACCAGCCCGATGCGGTCGTATTTTCGCTCTTCCACAAAATTTTTGATGACCTGTTTGGCGGCTTCCAGTCGGTTTTTCGGCTCAAAATCGAGCGACGCCATGCTGCCGGAAATATCCAGCGCCAGCGCGATGTCCACCCCTTCGCCTTTGACGACTTCGCGGGTGTGTCCCATTTGCGGGCGTGCCAGCGCGATAATCACCAGCGACAGCGCCAGCAATCGTAGGGCGGGCAGCACCGGGCGCGCCATCTGCCGCCACGAGCGCGGCGCATCGGCGAAAAAGCGGGTGTCGGCATACCGCATTCCGGCGGGTCGTGTGTATTTTTTTAGCAGAAACGGCTTCGCTGCCAGCAGCGGTATCAACAGCAACAGCAGCAAAAACCACGGTGATGCGAAGGTCATGGTAGTTTCGGGTTTAAGGTTTCAGGTTCAAAGTTACAGGGTTGCAGAGTAGCAGGGTTGCAGTTGTTTTTCACGATATATAGTTGTTTCACCTGCGCCCATTGTTCATTATTCATTGTTCATTATTCATTCTATCGGCGAGACATTCCATCAACTGCCGGGCATCGGTGAAAAAGTGCCACGCTTCATCAATGCCGGGGATATACCGCGCGAATTTTACCAAATCGCCCACTTCAAAAATGGAAAGAAATTGATGCCGGCATTTCTGTTCCAGCGATGTTTGCCGCAGCGAAGCGCGAATCTCGGCGGTGGTGTGTTCCAGCGCGGGAAAACCATATTCACTTTCCAGATATTGCCGCAGGCAGTCGCTCACCAGCGAGTAATGCTCTTTGAACCGCCCCTGTCCCGGCAAATCGAGCCGCTCGATGCGCGCCAGTTCCGCCAGCGCGATTTCCACCGGCGGGCGCGGGTCAACCGGTTCGGTGGGGGTGGTTTCGGGTTTTGCCCGGCGGCGATTTTCCAGCCACCGGCGCAGGTATTTCCAGCCGAAATATGCCAGCGCAATCGCCATCAATGCTGTTAAAATCCACAACCACGGTGGCGGGACGGGCAGGTCGGCTTGTGGCTTGATGTCGCGCAGGTCGGTGTCGCCTTCTTTTAAAACCGATTCCACGGTGATGGACACTTGCGGCACGGCACGTTTGGCGGTGTTGCCGTGCATATCGGAAAGGGTGACATCCCAATTGGGCGTGCGAAATGTGCCCACATCGAACAGCGCGGCGACGATGGTTTGCTCGGTGGTTTGCGAACCGTCATCGTTGGCGGTGATTTTCGGCGCGGATTGCGAGCGCACCTCAAAATCGCCCCATTCGGTGTCCAATTTTGGGATGGACACGGTTTCATCTGCGGGGGCGATAACCCGCAGGGTCAGAGTGATGGGGTCGCCGATGGTGACCGTATCGGTGGCGGATTTGAATGACACATCCACCCCGCCGGAAAATTGCGCCGAAACGGGGAGAATCGCCAATAGCGCGATGGTCAGGGCGAATATGAGTTTCGGGAGTTTCGGTTTCAGGTTCAATGTTCAAAGTTTGACAAAGGACAAATAACCAATTTCCAATCTTCATCACCGTCTGCGGGCACGTTTTTTGAAAAAAGTGGTCAGTGCGGCGACATAATCATCGGTGGTGGCGATGCGGATGCGGTCAACCTGTGACCGGGTGAATGTTTCGGTCACGGCTACCCGGTGCGCGTCCACCTGCCGCACAAATGCTCGCCGCCATACGCGGCTGGTGGTATCTGCCTGCACCACCGCGCCCGTTTCGGCATCGGTCAGTGTTACCAGCCCCACCGGCGCGATTTGGGTTTCCAGCGGGTCGTGCAAATCAATGGCGATGACATCGTGGCGGCGGTTGGTGACAAACAGCGACCGGCGGAAGGTTTCCGGGTCAGCCAGAAAATCGGAAATGAGAAAAACGATGCTGCGCCGTTTGAGCACGCGATTTACCGTGTCGAGCGCGAGTTTGATGTCGGTGCCGCGTCTGGCGGGTTGAAACGCCAGCAGTTCGCGGATGACGCGCAGGACGTGTTTTCGCCCTTTGCGCGGCGGGATGAACAGTTCGATTTGGTCGGTGAAGATGACCAGCCCGACTTTGTCGTTGTTGGTGGTGGCGGAAAATGACAGCACCGCCGCCAGTTCTGCTGCCAATTCGCGTTTGAATCGCCGCACCGAACCGAAGTCGCCGGAGCCGCTGGCATCAACCACCAGCATCACCGTCAGTTCGCGTTCTTCCACATACCGTTTGATGAACGGTTCACCCATACGGGCGGTTACATTCCAATCGATGGTGCGGATTTCATCGCCGGGCTGGTAGGGCCGCACTTCATCGAATTCCATCCCGCGCCCTTTGAACACAGCCTGATACTCTCCGGCGAAACTGTCGTTCACCAGCCGGCGGGTGCGGATTTCGATATGGCGGATTTTTTGGAACAGTTCGGATGTCAGCATAATTTATTGAAAAATGAA
>JANTHQ010000122.1 GCA_024762375.1 Anaerolineaceae bacterium | reverse complement strand
CCGGAATTTATTCAGCTGCAGGATGTGGCGCGCATTCATTTGAACAGTTGCCCTCACTG
Source organism: Anaerolineaceae bacterium (assembly GCA_024762375.1). Classification (GTDB taxonomy): domain Bacteria; phylum Chloroflexota; class Anaerolineae; order 4572-78; family 4572-78; genus JANTHQ01. Next base: position 6,169 of record JANTHQ010000122.1, on the reverse strand, counting down.
CCGCGAACACCACTTGCATCTGCTGGAAGAGATGGAAGCACAACTGAGCAATGAAAAACGAATAACGAACAGTGAAGATTGAAAGCGAAAAAGCGGGCAGGGGAAAGATTGAGATTTGGCTCACTCAATCGAAATTCCCCTCACCCCTTTTTCACGTTTCATTTTTCGCTATTCACGCAGCGATGCCAATCGCTCGCGGAGTTTTGCCGCCTGTGCTTGCAAATCTGCCAGTTTGGCCCGCTCGCGGTCAACCACGGCAGCGGGCGCTTTGCCGACAAAGTTTTCGTTTGCCAGCATTTTTTCGGTGCGGGCAATACCCTGCGCCACCTGCGACAATTCTTTCTGCAGCCGTTCGCGCTCGGCGGCGATGTCCACCAGCCCCGCCAGCGGCAGGTAGATTTCCACACCACCTTCAATGACAATTGCCAGTGCATCAGCCGGTTTTTCGGGCAGCGTTTCCGCCACGGTGAACGCATCGGCATCCAGTTTCGCCAGCGTGGTGAGAATGTCTTGCTGGCGATTGATGAGTTTTGTCTTTTCGCCGGCGGCAATCAGCGCGGTGATGCGTTTGCCCGGCTCCACATTATATTCCGAGCGGGCATTCCGGATGCTGCGAATGATGTTGATGAGCAATGCCATATCGGCTTCAGCGCCGTCGTCGGTCATACCGGCTTCGGGCCATTTTGCCAGCATCAGCGTGTCGCCGGTGTGCGGCAGATGCTGCCACGCCGCTTCGGTGATGAACGGAATGTACGGGTGCATCAACCGCAGCGAGCGTTCCAGCACATGTGTCAATACCTGCCGGGTTGTCGCTGCCACGCGCCGGTCGGCGTGTTTCATCCGGATTTTGGCGATTTCGATGTACCAGTCGGCAAATTCACTCCAGAAGAAATCGTACATTTGCCGCCCTGCTTCGCCGAAATTGTATTCATCAATCAGACGAGTCACATCGGCTATCACCCGGTTCAGACGGCTCATAATCCAGTTGTCTGCCAAACTGAGCGCTGCCAGATTCATAGTTGACCCCGCGCCGATGCCGTCATCTTCCAAACTGTGAACCACAAATCGGGTGGCATTCCAAATTTTATTGCTGAAATTGCGGTTTGCAGCCACTTTTTCCAGCGATAGATTCATATCGTTCCCCGGCGTCGAACCGGTGAGCAGCGTGAATCGCAGCGCGTCCGTGCCGTATTCATCCATCACTTCCAGCGGGTCAACCACATTTCCGGCGGTTTTGCTCATTTTGTGCCCGTGCTCATCGCGCACCAGCCCGTGCAGATAGATGGTGTGGAACGGCGGTTTTCCGGTAAATTGCAGCCCCTGCATAATCATACGCGCCACCCAGAAGAAAAGGATGTCGTATCCCGTTTCCATCACATCGGTAGGATAATATCGGCGAAAATCGGGCGTGTCATCGGGCCAGCCGAGCGTGCTGAACGGCCACAGCCCACTGCTGAACCATGTATCGAGCACATCGGGGTCTTGTTCCAGATGTGTGCCGCCGCATTTCGGGCAGGCAGCGGGGTCTTCTCGCGCCACGATGGTCTCGCCGCAATCTTGGCAATACCACACCGGAATGCGGTGTCCCCACCACAGTTGGCGGCTGATGCACCAATCGCGGATATTTTCCAGCCAGTGGTAATACACTTTGGTGAACCGTTCCGGGATGATGCGGATTTGCCCGCTGCGCACCGCTTCCAGCCCGGCATCTGCCAGCCCGCGCATTTTCACGAACCATTGGGTGCTGACCAGCGGCTCGATGATTTCGCCGCCACGCTGCGAACGGGGCACTTGATGGCGGTACGGTTCCACCCGGATGGTCAGCCCGGAGCCTTCCATATCCGCCCACAACTTTTCGCGGCACTCGAAACGATCCATCCCGGCATACGCGCCCGCATTTTCGTTCATGGTGGCATCGCGGTTCATCACATTGATGATTTGCAATCCGTGCCGTTTGCCGATTTCAAAGTCGTTCGGGTCATGCGCGGGGGTGATTTTCAGCGCGCCCGTGCCGAATTCCATATCCACATACGTGTCGTGAATGATGGGGATGGGCCGGTTCAAAATGGGAACCAGACACGTTTTGCCGATGAGATGGCGGTAGCGTTCGTCATCGGGATGGACACAAACAGCGGTGTCGCCCAAAATAGTTTCGGGGCGAGTGGTGGCAACGGGAAGATAGTCGTCTGTTCCGGCGATGGGATATTTGAAATAGTAGAGTTTGCCATCCTCTTCGGCATATTCCACTTCCAAATCGCTGACGGCGGTTTGCAGGCCGGGACTCCAGTTGATGAGATATTCGCCGCGATAGATGAGCCCTTTTTCGTACATGGTCACAAAAGCTTCGCGCACGGCGCGGGAAAGCCCTTCATCCATTGTAAACCGCTCGCGGTCCCAATCGCAACTCGCGCCGAGTCGGCGCAGTTGGCGCACGATGTGCCCGCCGTATTTTTCTTTCCATTCCCATGTGCGGCGCAGAAATTCCTCGCGCCCGATTTCTTCGCGGCTGGTGCCTTCGCGGCGCAGCATTTTTTCCACCTGCAATTGGGTGGCAATGCCCGCATGGTCGGTGCCGGGAATCCACAGGGCGGCTTCGCCTTTCATGCGGTGGTAGCGAATCATCAAATCTTCCAGCGCGACAAACATGGCATGCCCCAGATGCAGCTCGCCGGTGACGTTTGGCGGCGGAATGGCGATAACGAACGGTTTCGCATCGGCGGGGGCGACTTCCGGTTTAAAATACCCGCGCGATTCCCACCACTGGTAGATGGGCGTTTCAAACGCTTTCGGGTCGTAGGCTTTCGCCATCTCTTTTTCGGGATTGAATGGCAATTCTGCGGTCATGATGTTCTCCTGTAATTGTGAAGTATGGTGTAAGAAGCACGGAGCAGGGGAGTTCTCATACTTTTTGCTCCATACTTCATACTTCCAAAACAAAAACCCCTTTCATCACAAGGACGAAGGGGGATTTTCGCGGTACCACCTTGATTCAGCGATTGGTAATATAATTAGTTATTGGGTAACTTCCATCTAATCGCCAATAACCAATCTCCAACCGACTACACTCAACCAGCGATAACGGGCTGAACCGGGTTGCCCTACTTGGCTTCAGGCAATCAACTCACAGGCGACCTTCCGCGGTTGTGGTTGTGGCGGGGCTTCCAGCCGACGACCCTGCCTCTCTGTCAACTCAGTGCCGCGTACTCCTCCTGCTCGGAGTCGTTCGATGTTGGGCATAGTATATCAAATTAAGCGGGAATGTCAACCCAAGAGAATCACGCTGCGACAGGTAATAATTTAAACACACGACCATATCGTGCCGCCTGCGCAATATCCCCGGCCTGCAAAAACCGCCGAACAATATCCAATTTCTGCGCGTCTTCCACCGACAAATACGGTGACCAGTCATCATCGGTCAAAATGAGTGTAACCACAACCTCCGCCACATAATCACCGGCATGAATATATTTGGAAACTTGTCTTTCGCTCATCTCTTTCAACGGTACACGTCTCGGCGATGTTTGACCCGATAAATAATAACCGTGGTGTTCACATCGTCAACATCGTACAAAATTCTGTACACCCCAACCCGCAAACTATACCCCAACCCTCCTCTCAATTTCTTCGCATCCGGCGGGCGCGGATTACGGGCAAGTTTATCAATATGTTCACGCACCAAACGAAAATATTTCGGGTGTAATTTGTGAATTTGTTTTGCCGCTTTACCCCGCAAGCGTACTTTATAGCTCTGCATCGGGATGCGTTTTTGTATAGTCGGCTACTACCGTTTCCCAATCTACAAGTTCTTCCTGCTCCTGTTTGGCTTGCCGCAGTTCATAAGCATCTTCAATGTCTTCCAGAAGCGTTAAAATCTCTTCCCAACTATCCATATCAATCAACACGGCGGTTTTTTCTCCATCTGCATTTGTTAAAAATTGTATGGACTGCAATAGTTCAGTGACACTCATCGGATAACACTCCTATATTTTCAGTATCCACTGAGATTGTAATTGGTTTCCAATTTTCCGTCAACCCCCGAACACCGATGCACCGACCACCGCCAGCAAAATGAAACGTATGGTTTTCCCCGCTGCCGCCGCACCGAGAAACTTCCACCATGGCATTTTCAGCGTGCCAGCCAGAATGCCGCCCACGTCGAAAATCGGATTTGGGATGGCAGCCAGTGCGAAAATGAGCCAAGCGCCGTATTTGTCCATCAGTTTTTCCAGTTGATGATACCGCGCCCGATTTTCGACCACCGCACGCCCGCCGAACCCCGCCAGATAGCCGGTCATTTCACCGATGGCAGACCCGATACCTGCCCAAATGCCGACCCAATACGGGTTCAGCACGCCGCCCACCGCAAACACAATCGCCCAACTCGGCGCGGGCAGAATCAGGGTGGCATTCCCCAACGCGCTGATGATAAACACGCCGGGATAACCATACGCGGCATATTTTCCGATAGAATCGCGCGCGGCAATGATAACCAGCGTAATGCCGATGGAAAAAAGTACCGCCAGCACCCGCAGAACAGTATCTTTGCGGGAATGAACGCTGGCGGCACTGTCAGCCGTATTTTTTTTGATGGCTGTTTCGTCAATGGTCATTGGTTATTGGTCATTGGTGAATGATATTCGCCCATTCGCAGATTCGCCCATTCGCAGATTCGCTCATTCGCTATTCGCCATTATCCAGTTGACCAACCCGCGCCATTCGAGAATCTCCATCAGTTTGGGCGGTAATGGTGCAAAATTGAAGGTTTTATCACGGACGGTCACCGTACCCGCCGCCAAATCGACCGCCACCATATCGCCGGGGCGATAATAGTTGACCGCTTCCGGCAGCACGATGATGGGCAATCCCTGATTGACGGCAGAGCGGAAGAAAATCCGCGATACCGATTTGACGATGACCGCTTTCACCCCGGCGTGCGCCAGCCCCACCGACGGGTGTTCGCGGGATGAACCGCAGCCGAAATTATCGCCGCACATCAGAATATCGCCGGGCCGCACATTCGCCGCAAAACTTTCATCGAACCCGGCAAACAGATGGGGCATAATTTTTTCCGGTTCGGCGCTGGCAATTTTGTAGGTTAAATTTCCGGCAAACATCTGGTCGGTATTCAGATTGTCCGCATCCTGATATGCCCACACGCCATTGATGCGCCGATTCTCTCCGGCGGGAATATCCACTGTGCCGCTCTGTTCCTGTTTGAACCGATAGACTTCCGCACCCGCCACATCGCGCGGGTCGGTGATGACCCCTGTCAGCGCAGAGGCGGCAACCGTTGCCGGAGATGCCAGATAGATGCTCGCATTTTTGTTTCCCATCCGCCCTTTGAAGTTGCGATTGGCGGTGGACAGCACATTATCGCCATCGGCGGGAATGCCCTGCCCCGTGCCGAGGCACGGTCCGCACGACGGCGACAACACATTTGCCCCCGCTTCGATGAATGTTTGGATATAGCCGTCGCGCATGGCTTGCAACAGCACTTTCCGCGATGCGGGTGCAACCAACAGCCGGAAATCGGGTGCGATTTTTTTGCCGCGCAGAATTTCGGCGGCGGCACGCAAATCTTCCAGCCGGCCATTGGTACACGTGCCAATCAATCCTTGCTGGATGGGCGTGCCCGCCACTTCCGCGATGCCTTTCACGTTATCCACATGATGCGGCGCGGCAACCACCGGGAAAATCTCATCCAGATTCAATTCGATTTCGCGGGCATATTGCGCGTCGGGGTCTGCCCACACCCCATTTTCAATTTTCCCGCCGAGAAATTCCGCCAGCACGGCATCGGGCGGGAAAACGGCGTTTTTCGCCCCCATTTCCGATGCCAGATTCGCCAGCGTCATCCGCTCGGCCACCGAGAGGGTCTGCACGCCCTCGCCGTGATATTCGATGGACATATAATTTGCGCCTGCTGAGCCAATCATGCCCATAATCCACAGCGCCACATCCTTTGCCGCCACCGGTTTTTTCAGCGCGCCGTGCAGGGTAATTTTGATGGTTTCCGGCACGCGGAACCACGTTTCACCGCGCCGCCAGATGCCCGCCGTTTCGGTGCGGTCAATCCCGGCGGCAAAAGCGTTGAACGCGCCGCTGGTGCAGGTATGGCTGTCGCTGCCGACAATTATCATGCCGGGGCGAGCGTGGTCTGCCATCAACT
>JANTHQ010000121.1 GCA_024762375.1 Anaerolineaceae bacterium | reverse complement strand
TCATCTCATCGATTTTTCATTGCCGTCGCGCTGTTTGTGGCGGTGACATTGGCTTGCGGCCCCGGCGGGCGATTGACCGAACTGATTGATACCCCAACCGCGCCACCGGCAACAGCCACCCCCAAAGCCGTCGAAACCACCGCCCCGGCTACGTCTGTGCCCGCAACGGCGACCACCGTCGCCACCGCCGAACCAATCCCGGCGAGTAGCGCCAGCGGCTTGCCGCTCAACTCGGTGGTGGAAATTTGGGCGCTGGATGCAAACAATAATCCAATGTGGACCGGCTCCGGTTCGATTGTGGACCCATCGGGATATGTACTGACCAACGCGCACGTTGTCACCCCCGACAAAGAATTTCCACCGATTGCCAGTCTGCTCATTTCAATTACCCAAAAAGAAGATGAACCCCCCGTGCCTGCATATTTCGCAGAAGTGGCGGTGGTTGACCGCGAATTGGATTTGGCTGTGCTGCGCATCACCAGCGATGCCGATGGAAACCCCGTCAATCCCGATGCCATAAATTTGCCGGCTATCCCTCTGGGCGATTCTGATGAAGTGCATTTGGGCATGCCATTGCGAATTTTGGGGTATCCCGGCATCGGTGGCGATACCATTACGTTGACCACCGGTGAAATTGCCGGTTTCACCAGCGAGCCGGGCGTCAAAGGACGCGCATACATCAAAACCAGTGCCACCATTGCCGGTGGCAACAGCGGCGGCGCAGCGCTCAGCGATGATGGCGCACTGGTTGCCGTCCCCACCGAACTCGGTTCGGGTAGTGATGCGGATGTAGTGGACTGTCGCCGTTTGGCCGACACCAATGGCGACGGCATTGTGGACAATTTGGATGCATGCGTGCCGGGTGGCGGTTTCATCAATGCCCTGCGGCCCATCAATTTAGCGAAACCACTGCTGGCAAAAGCGCTGACCGGGGCAACGGAAGCATTGCCCACGCCGGAGCCGGAGCGCCACCCGATAGCACCGCCGGAAAATTCCGGCGAAGTGCTTTTCAGCGACGATTTTTCGAACCCGCCGGGGCTGTGGGGTACAACCGATGGCATCTCATTTGAAGGCGATGCCATCAAATTGCACGTGGTGGATATCAACAATTATCTGTGGACCACTATCGGCAACGAATTTGACGATTTTGATTTTCAGGTTATGGGCCAAAAATTGGGCGGCCCAGACGACAACAGTTTTGGTGCGATTTTCCGTTTTCAGAACGCCGAGAATTTCTACACTTTCGAAATCAGCAGCGATGGATTTTTTGTGGTCAATAAATTCGAAAACGGCACGTGGATACCGCTCACCGAGTGGCAATCGTCGCCGGTTATTCACACCGGGTTTGACACCAATACCATCGGTGTAGAAGGGCTGGGCAATCAATACACCTTTTTCGTCAACGGTGTGCAGGTCGAATCGCTGGTTGATGACACGTTTGCCGGAGGCAGTATCGGGCTAATTGCGTCCAGCTATTCCGAACCGGATGTGCTGGTTGCGTTTGATGATGTGCTGGTTCGGGTTCCGGGTGGCACGCATCAAGTTGAAGGCGGCGCACCGGGTGTCGACCAAATCGGGGCGACAATTGTTTTGCAGGATGATTTTTCTGCCGTTGATGAAAATTGGAATTTGGAGAGCACCGATACGGTTGAACGGGACATTGTCGATGGTGAGTTTTTATTGCAGGTGAATGACACCAATACCGATGGCTGGTCAACCTATCCGCTGTCATTGAAAGATATCAGCATCGAAGTGGACGCGCATAAAACGGCCGGCCCGGATGTGAACAATTATGGTGTGATGTGCCGGTATCAGGATAGCGACAATTATTACTTTTTGCAGTTGGGCAGTGATGGCACATACGCCATTTCTCGCTATTTGAACGGCGAATTCACAGCACTGGTGGATTGGACGGCTTCTGATGCGGTGCGCACCGGTGATGCCGTCAATCATATTCGGGCAGAATGCGCCGATAATCTGCTCAGTTTGTACGCCAACGACCAATTGCTGGCAACGGTGGAAGACAGTGCGCTGACCACCGGCAAATTCGCGCTGGCCGCCGGCACATACGATGACCCCGGTGTGCAGGTGCGATTCGACAATTTGGTGGTGCGTACCCCGTCTGCAGAAGCGCCGCCCACCGGCGAACTGCTGATGTTTGAAGACTTTTCAGACAATTCTGCCGGTTGGGCCGAAGGCGATGCCCCGGAAGGCTCGCTGGCGGTGCAGGATGGTGAATATTACTTGCGGGTCAAAATCTCAAACTATTTATATTGGGGCTTGGCCGGCGGCGACTGGGGAAATGTCGCCGTGGATGTTGACACACGCGGGGTTGAGGGGACAGATGACAATGAATTCGGGGTGCTCTGCCGATATCAGGATTCAGACAACTATTACCAGTTTGGCATCAGCGGCGATGGCTATTACCGTCTGGCGGCGTGGGTGGACGGCGAGTTCACGGAGCTGGTTCCCTGGGATACCAGCGACAGTATCAGTTTGGGAAAAACCGCCAATCATCTGACTGTTATCTGTGACGGGTCACGGCTGGAAATGCGGGTAAACGGCAGCAGTCTCATTTCGGTGACAGACGATTTGCTGCCTCAGCGCGGTGATGTGGCGGTTTTTGCGGGCACGTTTGATACACCGGATACCACAGTGGCGTTCGATAATTTAAATATCACGCGCCCGTAAAATCAGGTGCCGAAATTTTTCCAAAATGCCGCCAGTGAGTCGAACCACTCGGTGGTGCCGGTGATTTCCGTCAGCCATTGGGGCGGAAATTGTCGGGGCTCATCGGCTTCGCGGGAAAACCGTTTGTAATTCAGTGGATTTTCGCGGTAGGCGGCAATGGCATCGGTATACAAACGAACCAATTTTTTCGTCAATGGCGGCGCGGAATATTCCCGCGCCGTTTTTTGTGCGCCTTCGCCCAATTGCCGCCGCAGGTCTTCATCTTTGATGATGCGTTGCATCGCCAGCGCGAGCTCGGTAACCGCGTTGGCGACAACCAACCCATTTTCCTCATTCCGTGCCACATCGCGATTGCCGGGGGCGTTTACCACGATGACCGGACAGCCGGTGGCCATCGCTTCCAGCGTCACCAACCCCTGCGTTTCTGTCGTTGAGGCAAACGCGAACACATCGCCCGCAGAAAGATACGCCGGGACTTCATCGTAATCAACCGCACCGACAAAAATTACCCGTTCTGCAATTTGAAGCCGCTGTGCCAACGTCTCGAGTTCGTGCCGCATCGGCCCATTGCCAACCAGCATCAGCCGGGTATCGGGATGCCCGCTGGTGGCTTGTGCGAAAGCGCGCAGCAGCGTCGAAACGTTTTTTTCGGGCGTCAGCCTCGACACAGACACAAACACGAACGTATTTTTCAGATGGTGTTTTTCGCGGATGTCCGAGCCTTTTTGGGGGTCGAAATAGAAATGCGACAAATCGACCGGGCTGGGTAGCACCCGCAACCGGTCACGGATAACGGGATACTGCTCGGCAATTTGGGTGCGCATACTTTCGGTGGGGGCGATGATACGCACGTTGCGAATCAGGTATGAGCGCACCACTTCGCGGGTGAGCGTTTTGACGATGTTTCGGTTGAATGGAATATAGTGGGCATATTCCTCGTATTGCGTGTGATGGGTGAAAATGAGCGGTAAATTCAAACGTTTTGCAAAATTCACGGCTTCTTCACCCAGCAAAACCGGGTGCTGGCTGTGGATGATATCCAATTTTAGGCGGGGAACCACCCAGTCGATGTGCGGCGAAACGGGAATGGCCAGCGGGTAATTTTCTGCCACCGGCAATCGAATGGCAGGATAGCGGAAAATACCCGGTTCCGAATCTTTATAATCCGCATATCCCGGAGATTCCGGTGCGAAAATGTACACCACATGTCCCTGTCGTTCCAACTCATCGCGAAACGTGCTGATAGACCGCACGACGCCGTTAATTTCCGGTTTATAGGTGTTGGTGAAAATCCCAATGCGCATATTTCCCCCGCGCTGCGTCAATATTTCCAGAAAAAGAGGGCAACCCACTGAGAGATTGCCCCCTGGTATTAAACGGAATGCCTAATTGTACATCAATCCGTGCCGGAGCAGACACGGGCATCGACCACATGGTCGCCCAATGATTCCAGCACGTCGATGAGTTGTCGCTCTTCGACGCCGGTAACTTTTAGGACGATGCCTTTTTGGGTGGGGTCATCAATATCGAATGTGCCCACACTGATGATATTGCCGTTTTGTTCAAAAACAGCAGTCGCGATTTTAGCCAGCACGCCTTTGTTGCCCGGCACATGCAGCGTCAAACGCAGGCCGGTTTCGCCGCCGCCGAGCATTTCTACCATCGCACGGAAGATATCCGTTTCGGTGATGATGCCAATGGGATGGTCTTCATCATCGACCACGGGCAACCCGCCGAATTTTTCTTTCGCCAAAACGTATGCCGCCCGCTCCAGTGGGGTGTCGGGTGTGGTGGTGACGACGTTTATGGTCATCACTTTTTCCACGGTAATTTTGCTGAGCAGGTAGTTCATTTCCCAAACACTCAAAGTTGATGCCGGGGAAGGCGAGGCGTACAGCAAATCGCGCTCGGAGACGATGCCGATCAGTTTTCCGAATTTGTCAACGACCGGCAAACGCCGAAAATCGTTGTCACGCATCAATTTGAGTGCATCTTGGAATGGCACATCGGGGGTAATGGTTACTACGGGCGAAGACATGTTGTCGCGTACAAACATTGGGTTTCCTCCTGTTTTTAGTTACGCGTGATAAAAATTGCAATAGGCTATTGGTCTATCTTGACCATTTACTACATTCTGATACAATTTAAGCGTATGTGCGTGCAACCATCGCACGGTGATAACAATCAGTTTTCAAATGTTCCAAAAATATAACTGTGGCAGGCAAGTAATTCTTGCCTATCGTTATTCTACCAAATTTAACGGTGAATGCCAACAATTCAGGAGAAAATAAGTGTCGATATTCCAATCAATTTTGTCAAACAAGCAGGAAGATCTGCTAAAAGCCGAACGCAACTGGCTGGCAGATTTACAGGTTATATTGGCAAAACTCGGCGCGACAGAAGAAGACCATGCCACGCTGAAACAATCCATTCGCCAACTTGATGAACTGTTTCTGTTGGTGATTGTCGGCGAATTTAACGCCGGGAAAAGTGCATTCATCAATGCACTTTTGGGCCAAACCCTGCTGAAAGAAGGTGTCACGCCCACCACCGCCGAAGTCAACATTCTAAAATACGGCGAAGCCAGCCAGCGGCAGGTCATCGAACCACACTTGCATGCTATTTTTGAACCGGTCGAAATGCTGCGCCACATCAATATTGTGGATACGCCCGGCACCAATGCAATCATCCAAGAGCATCAGGCCATTACCGAAGAATTCGTCCCCCGTTCCGATTTGGTGCTGTTCATCACCTCTGCCGACCGCCCGTTTACCGAAAGTGAACGCCAGTTTTTAACGCAGATAAAAAACTGGGGTAAAAAAGTGGTCATCGTGGTGAACAAAATTGATATTTTTGAAACAGAGGCTGAATTGCAGCAGGTAGTTGATTTTGTGCATCGCAACAGCGTTTCACTCCTCGACACCGAGGTGGAGATTTTCCCGGTGAGCGCGCGCAAGGCGTTGCGTGCCAAACAGGGCAATCCCGCCGAATGGGAATCCAGCCGATTTGAGGCGCTGGAAAAATTCATCCACGATGCGCTGGACGAAACCGAGCGGGTGCGGCTGAAATTCCTCAACCCGTTGGGCGTGGGCAACCGCTTGCTGACCCATTATTTGGATATCACCAACAACCGGCTGACATTGCTCGCCGATGATTTCAAAATGTTGGATGATATTGAACAGCAATTGGCGCTATACCGCGACGATATGACCCGCGAATTCAAACTTCGGCTGGCAGATGTGGATAATGTGCTGCTGGAGATGGAAAAACGGGGCAATGAATATTTCGACGAAACGCTGCGCCTGCCGCGTGTGTTCGATTTACTCAACCGAGACCGCATCAAACGCGAGTTTGAACTGAATGTGGTGGGCGATACCCCGCGCGTTATCGACCATCGGGTGAATGAACTGATTGACTGGCTGGTCAATGCCGATTTGCGACAGTGGCAATCCATTACCGCACATTTGGAACAGCGCAAGCAGGAACACAAAGACCGCATCATCGGCGATGTCGGCTCTGCATTCCGATATGACCGCGACCATCTGATTGATTCGGTGGGGCGAACGGCGAAGCGGGTGGTA
>JANTHQ010000120.1 GCA_024762375.1 Anaerolineaceae bacterium | reverse complement strand
TGGAAGGATTGGACGCGCGTCAGCTCGGCAATATTTACCACCACATTTTTGAAGAATTGTACAGCCACGCACCCACCGACCTTTCGGCGCTGTTGGCACGCTTACCCACCGTTGCCAAAACCATTTTGGATGCCGCACCGGCGGTGGAAGGTTTCCGAGAAACGGCATGGTGGTCGCACACCCGCGACACCATCGAGCAAAATGTGCGCGTTTCGCTGGAAAAACTGGCGGACATCGCAGGGGATTTCATCGCCACACACACCGAAAAAGGTTTTTTCGGCACAAACGCGCTCACCGTGCGCGCCGGCGCAGACTATTTTCGCATTCACGGGTTGATTGACCGGGTGGATGAGTTGCCGGATGGAACCATCCGCATCATCGATTACAAAACATCATCGCCGTATGGGTTCGACAATGGCGCACTGCTGCGCGGCAAAAAACTGCAATTGCCGCTGTATGCGCTGGCGGCACGCGATGCGCTCAAATTGGGCGATATCAGCGATGGATTTTACTGGCACATCCGGCAAGCAAAACCGAGCAATCTCACGCTGGCGAAATTCAAAACCGATGCGGGCAGCGGCGCCGAAGCCGCCATCGCCGTGGCAGTGGCACACGCATGGGAAGCGATTCGCAGTGCGCGCGACGGCCATTTCATGCCCCATCCCCCCGCCGATGGCTGTCCATCATTTTGCCCCGCGGCGGGATTCTGCTGGCATTACCAACCCGGATTTGGAGGCTAGATGCACCCCATCGTTCAACAACTTTCCCCCAGCCCCGAACAGACCCCGGCCATCACCGCGCGCGGGCACGATGTGGCAGTAACCGCCGGTGCAGGCACGGGCAAAACTCGCACGCTGACTGCGCGCTATCTGTCGCTGCTGGCCGAAGGTTTGCCGTTGCGCAGTATCGTTGCCATCACCTTCACCCAAAAAGCGGCGCGAGAAATGCGCAATCGAGTGCGGGAAACGATGCGGAAGTTTGTGGATGACGGCGCATCCAACGCGGCAGAACGCGACCACTGGCGGAAGGTGTACAGTCAGCTCGATGCGGCGCGCATCAGCACCATTCACAGTTTGTGCGCCGAAATTCTGGCAGCACACCCCGCCGAAGCAGGGATTGACCCCCGTTTTGAGGTGCTGGATGAAGGGCAAATGGCGGTTCTGCGGGGGCAATCGGTGGCGGAAGGCATGGCATGGGCAGCGGATGAACCGGCTCTTGCCCCGCTGTTCGCGCTGATTGCGCCGTATCAGTTGCAGAAATTTCTGGATACCCTGCTGGCACAACGGCTCGACGTGGCGGAAATTTTCGCGGCGCTGCCTGCCGCATCCATCCGGGCGCATTGGGAAAAATCACTATCGGATGCACAAGAAAAAGCGCGAAACGCCCTTTTTGCCCATGCCGATTGGCAGTCGGCCATTGAGTTTTTGCGCGCCACCGAACCGCTCAACCCGGATGACAAAATGGCCATCCAGCGCGATTTGGTTCTGCACGCCATCCCCGACAATTTACCCGCGCTGGAAGCCATCAAATTGCCCGGCGGGGCGCAAAAAAACTGGCCGGGTGGCAAAGAAACTGTCACCGCCGTGAAAGATGCGCTCAGAACCGTGCGGGCGCTTTTTAAAGAACAGCACGATGTGCTGACGATGGCGCTCACCCCGGCGGATGACGCAATGGCGGCGGTGATGCCTGCGCTGGCGCAGTTGTTCGCCGAAACGACAGCACGGTATGACCGCGCCAAAGCCGAACGGAGCGCGCTCGATTTCGACGATTTGGAAGCGAAAACACTGGCGCTTCTCCGCAACCATCCGGCGGTGCGCGACCATTGGCAGGCAGAAATTTCGGCGCTGCTGGTGGATGAATTTCAGGACACCAACGCCCGTCAGCGCGATTTGCTCAATCTGCTGGATGGTGGAGGCGGCAAACGGTTCATTGTGGGAGACGCCAAACAGTCCATCTACCGTTTTCGCGGCGCGGATGTGACCGTTTTCCGCGCCGAGCGAGACGCCATCCGAGACGGAAATGGGCGGCACATCTCGCTGGATACCTCCTACCGGGCACACGCGCCATTGATTTCTGCGATGAATGGCCTGCTCGCCCCGGTGCTCGGCGCTCATTCCGACCCCGATCGCCCATGGCACGAGCCTTTTTCGCCATTGACGCCCGCCCGCGAAAAACCCCACGTCGGATTTGCCGCGCCGCACATCGAATTTCATTTGACCGGCGGCAGCAAAAGCAACGGCGCACTGCACCGTGCCGCCGATGCGCTGGTAGCGCGTCTGTTGGAAATGCACGTTCCCTTCGGCGAAGTTGCCATTTTATGCCGCGCCGCCTCATCGTTCGGCGCGTATGAAGATGCACTGGAACGGGCAAACATCCCCTTTGTGACCGTCGCCGGGGGTGGATTTTACCACCGCCCGGAAATCCGTGACCTTTTAAACGCGCTGCAAGCCATCGCCGACCCCACCGACAATTTGGCACTGGCAGGTTTTTTGCGTTCTCCCGCAATTGGCGTGTCCGACCGCACACTTTTCAAATTGTTTGATGCCCCTGCGACAGACAATCTCATCATTTGGAACCGGTTGCCCCGTTTTGCCGAAACAGCAACCGAGGCAGAGCGCGCACGCATCGAGCGGGCAATTTCGCTGTTGGATGCCATGCACCGGCGCGCGGGGCGCATTCCCGTCGCCGATTTGCTGAAAACGTGGCTGGATGCCACCGATTATCGGGCGGCGCTGCTGCGGGCGGGGCAAAAACGGGCGGCACGCAATGTCCGAAAGTTGCTGAACGATGCTCATGCCAGCGGGCTGGTTGGGGTGGAAGAATTCCTGGCGTATGTCGGTAATTTGCGCGATAGCGGCTCGCGGGAGGGGGAAGCGCGTTCCGCCGAAACAGGTTCCGTGCAACTGATGACCATTCATGCCGCCAAAGGACTGGAATTTCCGGTGGTGGTGATTGGTGACGCGGGACACACCACAGGAAATCACAAGCCCGTTTTGCTTGACCCGTCGCTGGGCGTGCTGTACCCGCTCAAAAATGAAGACGGCAAACTGCCGGCCATCTACCGGCTCGGCAAACACCGTGACGACGAAAAAGACGCAGCGGAATCGAAACGGCTGCTGTATGTGGCCGCCACCCGCGCGCAGGAAAAATTGATTTTCAGCGGCACGTTCAGCGTGAGCCGCAAACAAAAACCCACATTTTCCGGCTGGTTGAAAGAATTGCTGGGTGAAAACAATCTGGATTTCCCGGGTGATTTTTCGTATGACCCGGACGGTGCAGCGATGCATAAAATCGAATTGCACACCATCGGCGGGGCAGAAATCGATTGCGCCATTTACGAGCCGGGTGTGGTTTTTTCAGCGCGAAACCCTGCCGCCGCCCCCGCACCTCCGCGCATCACCGGGGCAACGCGGCTGGTGTTCCCGGTGGCGGACGATGCGGCGGGGAAAACGCCACCCGATACCCCGTCGCGAGTATGGCGGGTTGTGCCGTCCACTGCACGGGCGAGCGCGCCCGCGTGGGTGGTGGGTCAAGCTGTCCATGCCGCGCTGGCGCAATGGCGCTTTCCCGATGATGCCGGTTTTTCGGCATGGGCGACAGATTTGCTGCGAAATACGGGTTTGCTGGACGAAACGCAAATCCAAAACGGGTTGACGCGCGTCACCCGCATTCTGGCTCAATTTCGAGCACACCCGCTGTATCGCACCATGGACGGCGCATCGCAGCGGTGGCACGAAGTCCCATACACCCTCACTGTGGATGGCGCGCTCGAAACCGGTGTGATAGACGCACTTTTCGAGCAAACCGGGCAATGGACCATTGTAGAATTTAAAACGGACATCATCCGCAGTGCTGCCGACCGAGACGCCATTTTGAACACCACCGACTACCGCGCCCAAATTGCCCGCTATCGCCGCGCCGCGCGCCAATTGCTGGGGCACGATGCCTCGGCGGTACTGTGCTGGCTGAATTTCAATCGGCAAGTGGTGGCGGAAACAATCGATGGTTAGGTTCTCGTTTGCCGATTGCTCACCCGGAGTAACCCGCAGGGTGTATCGAAGGGGGAAATCGGCGGGATAAACGCATCCTAAATTCAATTCAGGTTAATTTATTGCCGAAAATGTATATGGGTTTTGCATGACTCGGCACAAGAAATATATTGGAAAAACTAGCTACCGGACAGTTTTTCCAATTAGAACACAGATAACACTGATATTACAGATTTACACAGATATATTTAAAAAAATCAGTGAAAATCCTCGTAATCCGTACAATCCGTGTTCTATTTTTTGACTTTTCAAAAGTGTCCGGTGACTAATTGGAAAAACAGAAAATCCACACAAAAAAGGGGGGCAAACATCATGAAATCCGGTGTGAAAATTTGGCGCGATGGACACGGCGTGCCACACGTGCAGGCAAATTCGGTGGCGGATATGTTTTGGGGGCAAGGCTATGCCCATGCCACCGACCGCGGCCTGCAAATGCTGCTGATGCGCATTTTGGGACAGGGACGCGCTACGGAATTGCTGGATGACAGCGACGAAATGCTGCAAGTTGATATTTTCTTCCGCCGCATGAACTGGCGCGGACACACCGAATCGCAGGTGGATGCCCTCCCCACCGACACACGCCGCTATCTCGATGCCTATTGCGACGGGGTGAACGCCGCCTTCGCCCGCAAAACACCATGGGAGCTGAAATTGCTCGGCTACCGCCCCGAACCGTGGTGCAACGAAGACAGCATTCTCGTTTCGCGAATGGTGGGCTATCTCACGCTGGCGCAATCGCAGGCGGAAATGGAACGGCTTTTTGTGGAAATGGTTCAGGGCGGCGTGGATGAGGCGCGGTTGGAAGCGCTGTTCCCCGGTAATTTGGG
This sequence comes from Anaerolineaceae bacterium, assembly GCA_024762375.1. Taxonomy (GTDB): domain Bacteria; phylum Chloroflexota; class Anaerolineae; order 4572-78; family 4572-78; genus JANTHQ01. The sequence continues at coordinate 1,441 of JANTHQ010000120.1, read as the reverse complement.
TGGACTGGATGTATCGCTACTGAAAAAAGTCACATTGAACGAGCGGATTGTTCCCAACAACCTGCTGTGGCAAACGGCTGCCCCGCGCATGATGGCCTCCAACAACTGGGTTATCGCCGGACAGAAAACCGCGTCCGGCAAACCTATCATGGCCAACGACCCCCATCTCGAAACCAACCGCCTGCCCAATGTGTGGAGCGAAATCGTGCTGCAAAGCGGCGGACGCTATCTACTGGGCGGTTCGATGCCCGGTTTTCCCGGCATTCTCGCCGGACGCACGCCCGATGTGGCATGGGGAGCAACTTATGCCTTCATTGATGCGGTAGATTCGTGGATTGAAAAATGTCAGGATGGCAAATATTACCGCGAAACCGACCAACAGTGGCACGATTTTCGCCCGCGCACCGAAATCATCCACCGCAAAAAAAAGCCGGACGTAACCCTAACTTTTTACGAAAACGACCACGGCGTGCTTGACGGCGACCCGCACAAATCGGGTTATTATTTGGCAACTCGCTGGGCGGCAGCAGAATCCGGCGCACAGACACTGGTGTCCATCCTGAAAATGTGGGAAGTTTCATCGGTGGCAGAGGGGATGGCGGCGCTGGGGCAAATCGAAACGGGCTGGGATTTTGTGCTGGCAGACACCGCCGGAAATATCGGTTTTCAGATGTCCGGCTTGATTCCCAAACGGCGCGCCGGGGTGAGCGGTTTTGTGCCGCTGCCGGGCTGGCAAGCAAAAAACGACTGGCAGGGGTTTCACAATTTTGAAGATATGCCGCGCAGTCTCAACCCTGATGCGGGCTTTTTTGCCACAGCCAACCAAGATTTAAACGATTTCGGACGCATCCGTCCCATCAATATGCCGATGGGGTCATACCGCGCCGAGCGCATCAACCACCTGCTGGCGCACGGCGAAAAATTCACCGTGCAGGACATATTCAAAATGCATTATGATGTGTATTCCCTGCAAGCGGAGCGATTTATGGACATTTTGCGTCCATTGCTGCCCGCAACCCCACAAGGCGACATTCTGCGAAATTGGGATTTGCGGTACACGCCCGATTCGGAAGGGGCGTATCTGTTTGAGCAATTTTACCGTGCGCTGTACCGAACGGTTTTCGGGCAAAACGGCATCGGCGAAACAGTGGTACGCTATCTGGCAGATGAAACCAGCGCGTTTGTTGATTTTTACCAGAATTTCGACCGGGTTTTGCTGGCAGAAAACTCGGTTTGGTTCAATGGGCGCAGTCGAGAAGAAATTTACCGCGAAACAGCAGCGGCGGCGCTCGCCGTGCCGCCGAAACCGTGGCGGGCCGTGCAGCAAATCACACTATCGCACATACTTTTTGGCGGCAAATTGCCCCGTGTGCTCGGCTTCGACCGTGGCCCCATTACTGCCATCGGCAACCGTGCCACCATCCATCAGGGGCAAATCTAT
>JANTHQ010000119.1 GCA_024762375.1 Anaerolineaceae bacterium | reverse complement strand
CGTGCGATTTTCTCTGCCGTTGCCACCGAGCATCAATCAGCAGTATGCGCGTGCGGGCAACCGTCGGGTGCTCTCAAAAGAATCGAAAGCGTTTAAAAAAGCGGTGAAATTGCGCATCCACAAATTACGGGTGGATGACAAAATTACCGATGAATTTATTGCCGCGCTGAAAAACGGCTGGATTGGCATTTTTATGGATATGTATTTTGAGTCGCCGTTGAAACGCGATTTGGACGGCGGGCTGAAAATTACGCAGGATGCCATTTTGAGTGAACTGGGCATCAACGACAATCGGGTGGTGGATATCCATTTGGTCAAACGGATCGACCCGCTCAACCCCCGTGTGGAAATCGAATTGGAAGCCATCCCCGATTGGGAATTCAGCGAGTCGTATGCGTTTTTGGGCGAATGAGCGAATCGCCAATTACGAATCGCCGTTTGTTCCCCAACTGATGAGCCGCTCGTCTACCCCGTGATACTGCACATCGAACTGCGCCGCCACATTCGCCGGAAATAGCGGATGCGGGTCGGAGCCGTCGGCATTCATCACCCAAAACTCCCATTTGCTGCTGCGATCGGTCACAAATGCAATTTGTTTGCCGTTGGGCGACCATGCCGGTGCGGCACTGTTAAACGGCTCGCCGAGCAGTGGCTGCGATGGCGTCAGTCGGTGGCGCACGCCGGTGGCGGTGTCGATGGTGTACACTTCCCAGTGGTTATCCTGCCGGTAACTGATGGCAACTGCGCTGCCATCGGGCGATATCACCGGCGCGTGGTCGTGAAAATCATCGCTGAATGGGAAAAACACCCCGCGATTCAAATCCAGTTGCTGCAAACCGATACTGCTGCCGAAAATCACCCGCCACGAATTGACGGGGTCCCACGTGGGAGCATACGAATATGTTTCTGATGGCAGGTCTTCAAACGCGCCGGTGGCGACATCAATTTTTCGCAATTGCCAGTGAGTATCGGGCGGTAATTTAAAGCAGAGTTGGAACCCCTTGAATCTAAAATCATAGGCACGCGGCGGCAATTTGGGGAATGTGCCATCGGAGCGGAGATGATAGCATTTCGATTCCACTTCTCGACGCCCGCCGTGCTGGTAACTGATGACCAGTGTGCTGCCATCGGGCGACCACGCGGGCGATTTCGGCTCGAACATCTCGCCCAGCAAATGACGTTCTGTGCCGGTGGAGATATCGTATAGCCATACCGCGCCGACTTCGCCGGGGCCCCAGCGCGTGAAAGCGATGGTGTTGCCATCGGGCGAGAGCGCGGGGTCAATCCCGCCGGAAAGTCGCCGCAAGCCGCTGCCATCAGGGTTAATCAGATAGAAATCGCCGCCGGTTTCGGGTTGGATGACCAACTTTCCGCCGCCGTTCGGCACGGGTGGCGCAGCAATTTGCGGCACATCGACCGTGGCGGGGACGGTTTCCACATATTTGGGTGATGCCGAAACCCAGCCGATATTTTTACCGTCACGCGCCACACGATACCATTCCCCCGTAAAATTGATGCCCGTGATTTCTACCGATTCGCCCTGCGCCAGCGTGCCAATTGCCGGGTAGATGGTTCCCGGCCCGCTGCGAATGTTCAGCGCAGTGGTGAGAATGGTGGCGGTTGGCGATTGTTTCTCTGCTGCTGATGTGGCTGCTGCTGTGGGCGGGGGTGTGGGTGTTTCGGTGGGCAGCACAATCGGTGCGCGCGTGGGTAGCGGTGGCAGCGGGGTGAAGGTTGGTGTGGCGGTGGCTGCCGGAATGGCGGTCGGGGTGGGCGGCATTGGCGTGTGTGTCGCGGTGGCAATGTTTGCCGACAGCGCGACGACAGTCGGTGTGCCGGCGGTGTTTCCCTGCGGTGCGCAGCCGGCAACGATGATGGTCAGCAAAATAACTGCGATTGCGATAATGTTTCGTTTCATGACAAACCTGTCACTTTCTATTGGTCGTCTCAGTCTTTATCACGACGTGTGCGATTTTGTTTGGCGATTGCCACGGCGACAATTGCGCCGAAACCCACACCGAAAATGATGCCGTTCAGCGTATTTCCGGTGAAATATCCGATGGCGATTCCCAGCGCAACGGCAATGGCGACTCGCATGCCTGCACCCATTTTACCTGAACCCCGCGTATCCGATGATGAGCAGTGCGGCGAGTATGGACAATCCCAACAACAAAAATAATATCCGGCGGGTTTGCGGCGAAAGTTTTTCGCTCGTGCTGCCCCCGCGTTCCATTTTTTTGCCGAATGTCGTCGCGAACGCAGCCCCAAACGCTGCGCCAAATGCAACTGCCAAAGCAATATTGTTTAGTGCAACGCCCAGTGCTACACCGATACCGATACCGAGCGCAGCTCCGATGCCCATCACCGGTGCTTTTTTGTCTTCCACAGGTTTTTCCCTTTCGCTATTCGTATCGCAGAGCGTCAATCGGGCTGAGTCGTGCGGCACGAGTGGCGGGATAAATGCCGAAGAATACCCCTACCGCCAAACTGAATCCGGTTGCCAGTAGCACGGCCCCCGGTGTGACCACTGTGGTCAAATCGGCCAGATTGCCAATTAAAATGGAACTCAGAATTCCCAGAATTATACCGATAGCCCCGCCGATAACCGAGATGACGACTGCCTCTATCAAAAATTGTGATAAAATATCGCTCCGTTTGGCGCCGATGGCTTTCCGCAGCCCGATTTCGCGGGTGCGCTCGGTGACGGACACGAGCATAATGTTCATAATGCCGATACCACCCACCACCAGCGAAATACCGGCGATGGAGCCGAGCACGATGGTGAAAATGGCGGTGATGTCGCCGAAAACGGCAATCAAATCGGCTTGGTTGATGACCGTGAAATCATCGTCATCTTTAAAACTGATGCGATGGCGTTCGCGCAGAACCTGACTGATTTCATCGGCGGCGGTGTCCATCAAATCTTCGCTGGTGACCTGCGCAAAAATTACCGAAACCACATACGAGCCACGCACGACCGGCGCAGAAAAGAGGCGGCTCTGCGCGGTGGAAATCGGAATGAGCACCACATTGTCTTCATCGCCGCCAAAACCACCGGAACTGCCTTTCTCTTTCAGCACACCCTTCACGCGGAAGGGCACATCATTAATTTTTACCGTGCGGTCGATGATGGCGATGGCGGGTTCATCGGGGAAAAGCCGCTCGACCACCCGTGCGCCCAACAGCGCCACCCGCGAGCGTCCCGATACATCACTTTCAGAGATGAATTCACCTTCCAGCACCTGAAAATTCCGTACCGGGCCATATTCCGGCGTGACGCCATCCACCGTGGCGTATGTATCCCGTTTTCCGGCGACCACCAACCCGCCGCTGGAATAAACCGGAGCGACGGCGGTCACATCCGGCACGCGGAACACATCGCGCAGCGCATCCGCATCACCCATTGTCAGCGGCTGTGCTCCCCGGCCGGAACGGGCACTGCCCGGCCCGCTGTTATCGAGTTGCCCCGGCACCACAAAAAGCAGGTTCGTGCCCAAACTGGCAAATTGCTGGTTGATGAATGATTCAAACCCCTGCCCCACAGAAATGAGCGCAATGACCGCGCCCACACCGATGATGATGCCGAGCATCGTCAGAATGGTTCGTAATTTGTTGACGGCCAAACTTCGCAGGGCGATGAGTAGATTTTCTGTGATTTGCATAGCGTATCTTTCCGATTTTCAGGTTTCAGATTCAACGTTTCAGGTTTTTGCCGCTGATGGCGTGCGGAAAAAATTGCCAATTCCCTCAAGTGGTCAAATCGCGCACGCGAACGCTGTAGGCGCGTTCTCCGGCGTGTTTCGGGTTGGCGACCGGTTCGTCGCTGACGATGTGTCCGTCGGACAGCCGGATGATACGGCGGGTGTGCTGGGCGATTTCCGGTTCGTGGGTAACAAACACGATGGTGATGCCGCTTTCTTCGTTTAGCCGCTGGAATATCGCCATAATTTCCGCCCCCGATTTCGAATCGAGATTGCCGGTCGGTTCGTCTGCCAGAATGATGTTCGGCTCGTTGACCAGTGCGCGGGCAATGGCGACTCGCTGTTGCTGCCCGCCGGAAAGTTCGTTCGATTTGTGGTGCAGGCGGTCACCCAGCCCCACGCTTTCCAGCGCGGCAGCGGCGCGGCGATGGCGTTCTTTGCGCGGAATATGATTGTACACCATCGGTAGTTCCACATTTGCCAGCGCGCTGGTTCGCGGCAGCAGGTTGAAATTCTGAAAAACGAATCCGATTTTCTGATTGCGCACCACTGCCAGCTGATTGTCGTCCATTTTGCCGACTTCTTGCCCACCGAGAAAATATGTGCCGCCGGTCGGTTTGTCCAAACAGCCGATGATGTTCATCAGCGTTGATTTTCCCGAACCGGATGGGCCCATAATCGAAACCAGCTCGCGCTCTTCAACTGTCAGCGAAACACCGCGCAACGCGTGGACTTTTATGTCACCCATTTGGTATATTTTTGTAATATCGTGTATTTCAATAACCGGTATTGTCATAATTTTTTCCATTTAATTGCCACCCGGCCCGCCACCGATGGCTTGCCGCAATTGTTCGCGGCGCGAACTCTGCTGGATGGCGATGGTATCGCCGGCTTGCACGCCGCTTAAAATTTGGCTGACGGTGGTTCCCCTCTCGCCGAGCACAATTTCGGTGCGCTCGATGCGCTGGTCATTTATCACTTTGTCAACATACGCCTTGCCCGTTTCGCGGTCAATTTGAATGGCCCGGTTCGGGATGACCACCACGTTTTCCAGCCGTTGCGTTTCGATAGTGGCGTTCACGTTCATCCCGATTTTGAATGGGGCGTTTTCGCTATTTATCAGCACCGTCACCGGGTACGCGACGATGCCGGTGGCCGATGAGGTCGGTGCGATGCCGACGCTGTCCACTGTGCCGGAAAACTCTTCATCGGGCAGTGAATCCAGGGTGATGACCACCGGCTGTCCCGGTGCGATGCGGTTAATGTCGATTTCATCCACATCCACATCCAGTTTGAATGCCGACAAATCCGAGAGAACCATTGCCACCGGTGCGATGCCGGTCGGCTCGTTTTCTTTAACGTTGATTTGGGTGATTGTTCCGGTAAACGGCGCATACAGCCGCGCTTTTTCCAGCGAGCGCTGGGCTTTTTCCAAATTGACCTCCGCCGCTTCCACAGCGGCTTGGCTGATGGCGATATCCTCTGCCGAAGGGCCGTCGAGCAACTTTTGCAGATTGGCTTTTGCCTGCGCCAATTGTGCCTGTGCCCCGGCGATTTGTCCCGCATCCGCGCCGTCGAGCAACTTTTGCAGGTTGGCTTCGGCTTGAGCCACCTGTGTTTCTGCCGCCAAAATGTCGGCGTTGTCGGCATTTTTTACCGCCAAATTGTAATTTGCCAGTGCCGTTTCATAATCGATGGTTGCCTGCTGCAGCATCAGCCCCTGTGCGCTGGCGGCGCGGGCATCGTATGCCACCTGATTGTATGCGTCTTGCGCTTGTTTCAGCGCGATTTCCGCTTTTTTCAGCCCGGCGGCGGCGATGGTGATTTGGTTGGCGTTGGGGCCATTTTTGATGCGTGCCAAATTGGCGCGAGCGCTGTCCAGAGCGGCTTGTGCCGCGGCGATATCTTCGGCAGACGCGCCTTTCAGCAGCGAGTCGAGATTCGCTTGCGCGCTGTCAACAGAGGCGCGGGCAGCATCGAGGTCGTTCTGGTTTGGTGGCGCGAGTAATTTTTGGTGTTGAGCACGGACACGTGCCAAATCGATTTCAGCCAGCCGCACGGCTTCTTGCAGGTCAGTGGTATCGAGTTCTGCCAACAGTGCGCCTTTTTCGACCCGTGCGCCTTCCGTCACATAAATGTTGGCAACAATGCCGGGCGTTTCAAAAAGCAGGTTGGTACTTTTTTTCGCTTGCAGGCGCGCTGCGGCATCCACCGTAGCGATGATGGTATCGGTTTTCACGGGGAGTGTTTCGATGGATTCATCGGCGGAAATGCTGTATGTTTTCGGCGTGAGCAGGGTATATCCGGCAAAACCGATGCCGATAACCACAATCAGAATGCCAATGATGATGAGTGCTCGTTTCATGAACGAATTCCTTTCAGGTGTGAATGGGCAAATGGCGAATTGCCAATTACCAACCGCGAATCATCGGTTTTATGCGCCGCCTCGCGAGAGAAATGTCGCACCAACGGCAATTCCGATGGCGATGAGCGCGTAAATCAGGGCGATGAGAAATGCTTTGGTGCGGCTGAATTTGGTGCTCACTGCCAGACCGATGACCAGCAGCCCAAAATGCCACAGCCAGAAAATATCGGCGAAAGTGAGCGCGGCAAGCAGTGGATTGCCCGCATCTTTC
>JANTHQ010000118.1 GCA_024762375.1 Anaerolineaceae bacterium | reverse complement strand
CCCCTCGCTCTCTCTCACTCCCCCCTTCCCCGTCGGGGAAGGGGGGATACAGGGGGGATGGGGGAAATTGAAATTACACAGTTTTTACAAAAAAATTTCGCAATTTTGATTTCGTCAAATCTCGGACTGAGTAGCGTGAGTCAGTTATTTTGCGGTTTAATGTCAATCAAACATCAGTTTTACTGAATTTTGCTGCACGGCACGCAAAAAGTCAAGCAGCAGTGCCGCCGGTTGTGCCGATTCGGCAACCGCGCGATACGGCAGCACGCCGCCCGTCCAGCCTGCGGTGTGCCACGATGCGCCATCGGGCAGGGGGGTGTCGGTCAACCCGGCGGGCACGAGCCATGGTGTGGCGTAAAAATAGGCGTCGGGGATGCTGTCGTCGCCGGTGGAAAAACCGAAACCGATTTGCTCTGCGCCCCCTTCTTCCCCTTCGGGGACGGCCACTTGCCGCCCGGTGAACCACACCAGCGATACATCGAAATGGTGGGGGAAAATCTGCACCGGACTGGATTCGCCGGGCAACTCGCTTTTAAATTGCCGAAACGTGCGGTCAATAGATTTTAGCGCGGTAAAAAATATTTCGGCGTGGCCGGCATCGTATGGCAGAATTTTGGCGCTGCTGAACGGCGCGCGGTCGATTTCGGGTGTTGCGCCGATGGATGCCAGTTGGCGCAGTGTCCATGCCGACAGCGCGTGCGCGCTCTGATTTTGCAGCGGCAGGCTCTGACGCGGCTCGTCGGCGGGTAAAAATTCCAGGGTGTGGGCGAGCAGGTTGAGCCGCAATTCAAATGGGGTTTCGGCGGGGATGCGGGTGGTGGTTAGGCCGGTGTCATCCACGTGCAGGGTGATGTGCCACCAGTGGGGATGCGGCGGCGCCAACGCCCGGCGAATTTTGCCGAGCAGTTGGCTGTAAAGTTGCAATGTGTCGCGTGTGCCGCGCCAGTCGTTCAGGTTTAAAGGGGGAAATTGGTTATCGGTCATCAGTTGTCGGTTACCGGATATCAGTTATTGGTTATTGGCCTTCAATTTTCAGGTGTCGGTTTTCGGTAGTGGGTTCGTGTCTTTCTTTTAAAACTGAAAACTGACCACTGACAACAAACGACTTTCTCACCCCCCAATTTGGCTCATCGTGCGCAATTCGGGGTGAATGCCGGCTTCGAGTTTGTGCCCCCACGGTTTGTGGGTGACGGCTTGTTCGAAAAGTGATACCAAATCGCGGAAACTGCTGCCATTGCGCAGGGTATCACGGAAGCTGATTTCTTTGTCAGACAGCAGACACAATCGGATGCGCCCATCGGCGGTGACGCGCATGCGGTTGCAATCGCCGCAGTATGGGTTGCTCACGGGGCTGATGAATCCCAGTGTGCCTTTTGCACCGGGAATGGTGTACAGCCGCGCTTCGCCGTCGAGCTCGCCGCCGTTGAGTGGGGTGATGCCGCCCAGTTCGCGTTCGATGCGGGTAATCGTTTCATCGGATGAAATGTAATTGTCCAGTGCGATGCCGGCGGGCGCGCCCAGCGGCATCAATTCAATGTAGCGGACGTGCCACGGGTGGTCGATGGTCAGTTTTGCCATTTCGGCGACATCATCATCGTTGAAGCCGCGCGTGACCACCACATTCAATTTGATGGGGAGCAGTCCGGCATCTTCTGCGGCGGTGATGGCTTCCCACACTTTGGCTTCCTTTGCCAGTCGCATCGTTTTCAGCAATTGGTCGTGATTGATAGCATCCACATGGATGTTCACCCGGTTCAGTCCGGCGTCTGCCAGTGGTTTCGCCAGTTTTTTCAGCCGATAGCCGTTGGTGGTCATGGCAATTTCTTCGATGCCGGGAATGTCGTGCAACAGCGAGACGATTTCCACAATATCGCGGCGCAGGGTCGGTTCACCACCGGTGAGTCGGATTTTGCGGAAGCCGGTTTCGGTGGCGGCGCGGGCAACCGTGGCAATCTCGGTGGGAGAGAGGAGTTCGTCGTTGGGGACAAATTCCAAGCCGCGCATCGGCATGCAATACACGCAGCGCAAATTGCAGCGGTCGGTGAGGGAGATGCGAAGGTAATTGATTTCTCTGCCGTAGGAATCTTTCATGTGCCTGTCCTGTATTTATGATGATGGGGTAATTTTACACGAGATGTGGCGATATGTCCAAAACTCATAACGATAAAAAAAGAAAAATCGCCCCTCAGCGAGGCGATTTTTGGGGCTTTTATGCGGTTTCGGTGGATGGTACCGGCACGTCCGGGAAAACGTATTTGCAAATTTCATCGTCGGCGGCGATGGATAGCTGCCGGATTGGCGCGCTGCCCACAAAGGTGGTGATGAGTTTCCGGTCCAGCAAACAGACATCGGGGTGCGATTTGGCAAATTGGCGGTATGGGCAGTCGTAATGGCACAGTGTGTATTGGCCGTCTTCGATTTGCCATTCAGCGACAAAACCCTTTGCGTGCAAATAATCTACCAACGCGTTAAACCGGGTTTCGGTGGAGGCATCGGCGGCGAGTGGCGGCGCATCGGCGGCCAGCCGGTCGGCAATGCCAATGAAGATTTTTTCAACCCCTTTGGGGCCAACCTGTTCAGAAATTTCGTCAATCAACAGGTCGGTCAGCTGAATATATTGCTGAGGGTAAAGCTTTCGGGCTTTGTTGGTGAGCCCGTAAACTTGAATGGGCCGCCCGGGTTTATGGCGCTGTTTGGTGCGCAAAATCATAATCAGGTCATCTGCCTGAAGTACATTTAAATGATGGCGCACCGCCATAGAGGTCAATCCCACTTCTTTGGCCAATTCTTCAACTGTGGCTTGCCCACGCATTCGTAAAATGTCGATGATTCGTTGTCTGGTAACTTGCATTTGGCAGTTCCTCCCTATTTCGTGAGAATAGTAACAGAAAGAAAAAAAAGAGTCAAATATTTGATAAAAATTGTAAAAATTAGCATAATTACTATCGTGTGACAATTGATACCATATTTTGACAACGGTTTTTGGCGGTGGTAAGATTGTGACACTGTGAACAGGATGCGACCTGCAGGGCATTTTCACCATTCCGCGCAGTCGTTCCGAGTGGAAACCAACAAGTTTTATAATCTCTACTGTATCAAAGGTGACGTATAGATGACTACAAAATCACCACCAGCAATGGAAAGCAGTATTCCGGTTCCTGATGAACTGAAACAAAACGTATTCATTACCACGCTGGATGCCATCTACAACTGGGGGCGAATGTACTCCACTTGGCCGATGATGTTCGGTTTGGCCTGCTGCGCTATCGAAATGATTTGCGCGGCCTCATCCCGGTTGGATATCGAACGCTTCGGGTGGGGGTTGATGCGCGCCTCGCCCCGGCAGGCCGACTTGATGATTGTCTCTGGCACGGTGACCAAAAAGATGGTTCCCAACATCGTGCGGCTGTACAACCAAATGCCCGAACCAAAGTATGTTATCGCAATGGGCGCGTGCGCATCCGGCGGCGGCCCGTTCAAAGAGGGGTATAACGTCGTGTCCGGCATCGACAAATATTTACCGGTCGATGTGTACATTCCCGGCTGCCCGCCGACCCCGTATGCTCTGGTACAGGGATTTGTCGCGTTGCAAGAAAAGATGAAACGCCAATCCATTCGCACCGTGCATTGGTACAAAAAAGGCACGGTCGATGCCATTCCCGTTCCTGTGCTCGGCCCCGATATTTTCGACCCGCGCGACGTGCCACTCATCAAGCAGGAACTTCAGAAACGAAAAGAAGAAAAAGAAAATCCCCCGGCGGAAGAAGCGGCTCCCGAAGCTGATGCCGCCAAACCCAAAGCCAGGCCGAAACGCGCGCCCAAACCGCCGAAACTCCCGGCTTGGGATACGACGCCAACCGAAGAAGCGCAGGCGCTGGCAGACCGCATCAACGAAGCATTGGGTGCGGAAACAGTTACCCCCGAAAAAGACGCGCTGGTGGTTCCCCCCGAAAAACTGGTCGCCGTGGCGAAATACCTGCGCGACGAACCCGACTTGGATTACAGCTACCTGTCCAATGTTACCGGGGTGGACTATCTTGGGCGCGAACCGCGTTTCGAAGTGGTGTACCACATCTATTCTACCCGGCGTTGGGGCGGTCCGGTCGTGCTGAAAGCGCGTCCCACCGATGACGAGAATCCAACCCTGCCGTCGCTGATTGATGTCTGGCTCAGTGCCGATTTGCAGGAACGCGAAGTTTACGACCTGTACGGCATCAAATTCGAAGGGCATCCGCGACTGAAACGCATTTTAATGTGGGAAGGTTTCCGCGGGCATCCAATGCGGAAAGATTTCCAAGAACCGTTCTACGAAGAGCCGGTAAAACCGTTTACCGACCGCTGGCCGAACGGTGTCGCCGAACGCATCGAATACAAAAACCCCTACAACAAAAACGTGGTCTATCCCGATGATTTCGACCCCGAAACCTACCAGCCCGAAGGCGAAAAACTGGTAGAAGTGCCTATGCACGGTGTCGAAAATATCGCCGGGATGCGCACCGACCGCATCAAAGTGAATATGGGGCCGCAGCACCCCAGCACGCACGGCGTTTTCCGTATGGTGGTTACACTTGAAGGCGAAAACGTGGTCGATTTGGAACCGATTTTGGGTTACCTGCATCGCAATCACGAAAAAATCGGCGAGCGCAACAGCTGGCTGATGAATATGCCTTTCACCGACCGGTTGGATTACATCACATCCATGATTAACAATCACGGGTATGCGCTGCTGGTCGAAAAAATGACCGGCACGCCCGTCCCCGAACGTGCCGAATACCTGCGCGTTATCATGTCGGAACTGAACAGAACGGTCAGCCATCTGTGGCTGGTTGGCTTCCTGCTCAACGACCTCGGCGCATTTTTCACCCCGGCGCTGTACGCCATCAAAGCCCGCGAGCGCATTCTCGACCTGTTTGAATCAGTCTCCGGTTCGCGAATGCTGTACAACTACATGCGGTTTGGCGGCGTGGCGTATGATGTGGATGACGAATGGCTCGATTTGGCGCGTTTCCATGTAAAAGATACGCTGCCCCGCGCCATCGACGAACTGGAAGAACTGCTCAACAAAAACGAAATTCTGTTGGCGCGAACCAAAGGTGTCGGATACCTGTCACCCGAAGAATTGATTTCATACGGTGTAACCGGTCCGCAGCTCCGTGCCGGTGGCGTTAACTACGACATCCGCAAAGTGGAACCATACAGCATTTACGACCGCTTCGATTTTGAAATTCCACTGTTGCACAACAGCGATGTTTACGACCGCTATCTCATCCGTCTGCTGGAAGCGCGGCAGAGCGTCCGCATTTTGGAACAGGCGCTGGCGCAAATCGAACCGGGCGAAATTTTGGGCGGCAAAGGCGGTTACACCATGCGCGTACCCGCCGGCGATGCCTATGCTCGCGTGGAAAGTCCCAAAGGCGAACTTGGTTTCTATGCCGTCAGTAACGGGTCCGGCAACCCCTGGCGCTACCGCGTGCGGTCGTCATCGTTTGTCAACCTGACATCACTGCCGGAAATGTGCCGTGGCGAAAAAGTCGCCGATGCGATTGTCATTCTCGGCGCACACGATATTGTACTTGGGGAGGTAGACCGCTAATGTTAGGTTTAGGCGTTGCAAAAGGTTTAGGTATCACCTTAAAACACTTTTTTGTCACCTATATCGAAGATTTAAAATACTACCCCAAACGCGCTACCCAATCGCTGGTCGATTACCGCATGGCGCCGGAAAGTAAAGGGATTTACACCGTTCAGTATCCCGAAGAAAAACCGAAACTGCCGGAACGATTTCGCTTTTTGCCGTTTCTGGTTACCGATTACGAAGGCGACGATTTGGCAGAGCGCATCGAAAACGCGCGCTGCACCAGTTGCGGTATTTGCTCGAAAGTGTGCCCGGCCCAGTGCATCTGGATTGAACGCGACACCGACGAGAATGGCAAACCGCGTTCAAAATCGAAACAGTTCTATATCGATGCCGACCTGTGCATGAACTGCGGTTACTGCGCCGAATTCTGCCCCTTCGATAGCATCATTATGGACCATGATTACGCGCTGGCAGATTACGACCGCAGCGACCATATCCACGATATTGACCGCCTGCTCAAACCGGCAAGCTACTATCTGGATATTCGTCCGACCCAGTACCGCGAAAAAGAAGAACAGCGTCGGCGCGAAGCTGAAGAAAAGAAACGCAAAGCGGAAGAAAAAGCCAAACGGCTGGCCGCCAAAAAAGCCGCTGCCGAAGCCGCAGCGAAAGCCAAAAAAGACGCGGCAGAATAACTGTTTTCTGCAGAAAACACATCCGCGAGAAATCTCAACCTGATACGCCCGTCATTGTCGGTGGGCGCAC
>JANTHQ010000117.1 GCA_024762375.1 Anaerolineaceae bacterium | reverse complement strand
CGCTGCTCTGCGCGCGCTCCTTTTCAATTTTGAAACGGTGATTCTGCTCAAAGCGGGCAAGGTTTTTCCGCAATTGGTTTCGGCGTTGATAGCATTGCATCTAATTGAATACAGTGCGTATTTTGAGCGGGTGGGTATGCCGGATGAACGCATCGTCACCGGCAATGATATTTTGGCGATGCCACGCCGCACCCAACCGTATCTTTCGCTGATGATTGTCCGTGCCCCCGAAGCTGAAACGCCCCCGCCGGAAACAACCGCCCTCGCCGGGTATCCCATCACCCTAACCAATTTGGCGGGGCGGAAAGTGGTAGTTGTGGGTGGCGGCGCGGTCGGCGAACGGAAAGTGCGCGGACTACTCACAACGCATGCTGTAGTGACGCTGGTCAGTCCTGCCGCCACACCGCAATTGCAGCAGTGGGCTGGGGCGGGAAAGATCCAGTGGGAGAAACGCTCGTTTCAGCCGCAAGATGTCGGCGGAGCCACACTGGTTTTCGCTGCCACCGACGACCGCGCGGTGAATGCCGTCATCGGCACGGCGGCTGAAACGGCGGGTATTCTGTGCAACATTGCCGATGACCCGACCGCAGGAAGCTTCCATTTGCCCGCCGTGCATCGCAACGGCAACATCACCATTGCCGTCAGCACGGATGGCACAAACCCGGCGCGCGCGGCGAAAATTCGTAACCGATTGGCAGCAATCATTCAAGCAGGTACGGGAGGAATGGCATGAGCGGCAAAGCGTATTTGGTCGGCGCAGGACCGGGAAACCCCGATTTGATTACCGTGCGCGGATTAAAATTATTGCGACTGGCGGATGTGGTGATGTATGACCGGCTAATTGCACCGGAATTGTTGCATTATGCCCGTGCCGATGCCGAGTTGATTTTTGTGGGCAAAGAACAGGGCAAACACGTTGTCCCCCAGCAGAAAATCAACGAGTTGCTGGTCACACACGTCCACGCGGAGAAAATGGTGGTGCGCCTCAAGGGGGGCGACCCGTTTGTGTTCGGGCGCGGGGGGGAAGAGGCGTTGGCGTTGGCGGATGCCGGCTTGCCCTTTGAGATTGTCCCCGGCGTTTCGGCCGCAATTGCTGCCCCGGCATACGCCGGTATCCCGGTGACACATCGCGGCGTGGCACGCTCATTCGCAGTCATCACCGGACATCACGCTTCAGGCTTGCCCAAAATTGACACCGATTGGCGCGTGTTCAGCAATATCCCCACCTTGGTCATTCTGATGGGTGTGAGACGCATTCAATTTATTGTAGACGAGTTACTCGCGGCGGGACGCCCACCCGGCACACCCGCGATGGTGGTGCAATCGGGCGCAACGCCGACGCAAAAAACAGTGCGCGCCACGCTGGCATCGCTACCGCAGGCGGTAACAGAAGCAGGCATCACATCACCAGCCGTCATCGTCATCGGCGAAGTGGTGAAACTGGCGGAACGCCTCACCTGGTCTTAAAGCAACTGCGCCATAGCCGCATTCATTAATTTGCAATTATTCAAGACTTGACCATAATTAAATTTTCTAACTAGATAATAGTGGAAGCAGATAAACCTCATACAATTGAACCTCATTCGATTGTCATTCCGGAAATTCGCGCAGAGAATTGTCCGGAATCCACAGTAAAAAATTATGGATTCCCGCCTTCGCGGGAATGACATTCCGAGAAGCGATAACGCTGAAAATCGATTGTATGAGTTTCTCTATAAGACCCAACCGAAAACCAAAAACCTCATCACACCAAACTCACCGGGTCGATGTCCACCCGCCAGTTGAGCGGCAGTGGCACGGGACGCAAAATTTCGGCGGGATTGGGCGCGCGCACCAAAATTTGCCATTGGTAGCGATTGCCCACCCGCTGAATGTATGTTGGCGCGGGCCCGATGATTTCCACTGCCGGAAAACCCTCGCGGTCCACCCACAGCCGCAATTGCGCCGCCATCGCTTCCGCTTCCGCCTGCGATTGCTCGCGCCCGTATCCGGCAAACGTCAATCGCGCCAGCCGTTTGAACGGCGGATACCCCTGCTCATACCGAAATCGAATCTCATCTCCGTAAAATCGCAGATAATCGTGCGCCGCCGCGGCGATGATGGCGGGCTGGTCGGGGGTGTATGTCTGCACAATCACTTTCCCCCCCAGCGGACTGCGCCCCGCACGCCCCGCCACCTGCATCAGCACCTGAAATGTGCGCTCGGCGGCGCGGAAATCGGGCATATACAGCCCGGTATCTGCCGAAATGACTCCCACCAGTGTCACCAGCGGCAAATCGAGCCCTTTGGCGACCATCTGCGTGCCAATCATCACATTTGCCCGTCCGGCGATGAAATGCTGCAAAAATGTGTAATGGCTGCCCGGCTTGCGGGTGGTATCGCGGTCGAGCCGGATGGGGCGCGCTTGCGGAAATTGCCGTTTCAGTTGCGCTTCCACCCGTTCTGTGCCCAGCCCGAAATAGCGAATGCGTTCGCTGCCGCATTCCGGGCACACGGTCGGCGCTTCGCCGCGATAGCCGCAGTGATGGCACACCAACTGCCCGCTCGGCTGGTGGAATGTCAGCGTGCTGTCGCAGCGAGGGCATTCCGCCACATATCCGCAATCACGGCACATCACAAATGTGGCGGTTCCGCGCCGGTTGAGGAACAGAATCGCCTGCTCGCCGCGATTCAGTGTTTCGGCTATTGCCGCCGACAGCGACCGGCTGAAAATACTGCGATTGCCCGCTTTCAGTTCCTCCCGCAAATCAACCACTTCCACCGGCGGCAGGGGCAGGGTGACCACCGATTTTCCGCGCGGCAGCACGATGCCCGCCCGCTTTTTTTTGAGCAGTGCCGCTTGCACCGCCAGATGTTCGGCATGCGCCAAAATCCGGTTCGGCAGTGACAGCAGACGAAATTCTCCCCGTTCCGCTTTCCGAAAACTGACGATATCGGGAGTGGCGCTGCCCAAAATGACGGGCGCATCATTCAGCCGCGCCAGTTCGATGGCGGCTTCGCGGGCGTGAAACGCGGGTTCGCGGTTTTGTTTGTATGCCGGTTCGTGTTCTTCATCCACAATAACCAGCCCCAATTGCCGCACGGGGGCAAACAGCGCCGACCGCGGCCCGACCACGATGGACAGTTTGCCGTTTCGCACCCGCTCCCACGTGTCGAATCGCTCGCCGGGGGATAGCGCGGAATGCCACACCGCCACCCGTTCGGGGAACCGTGCCCGCACCCGCTCGATGATTTGGGTGGCGAGCATAATTTCGGGAACCAGAAAAATCACGCCGCGTCCGCGTCGCAGCACCCGCGCGATGGCTTGCAGATAGATTTCGGTTTTGCCCGCACCGGTCACACCGTGAATCAGAAACGGTTTGCCGAAATGTTCCAGCGCGGGAACGATTTCCGCCAGCACCGATTGCTGCTCGCGGGTGAGCACCGGCGGGTGCGCCAGCGTAAACGCCTTTCCCGCCAGCGGGTCGCGCCAGCGACGGGCTTCATCCAGCGCCACCGCGCCGATTGCCGCCAAATCTGACAATGTTTTTTGGGTGGCATCGGTTTGGGCGAAAACCCAGCCCAGCCACACCGCGCCTTCTTCCTGTGCCAGCAATTCCAGCACCTGCGCGTGTTTTTCCGCCCCGCGCAGCGAAATGATGGCGGCGGGCACATCGGCGGGGGGGAGCCGCAGGGCGACGCGCGGCGGTTCTTTCAGCAGAATGACCGCCTGTTGTTCGCGTAGTGATTTCAGCGCGAGTTTCATCTCCGCAGACAATTGCGCGGTATCCAACGGTTGCCCCGCCAATTCGACGGCATTCAGCAATTTCTTTTCGGTTGGCGAAAGATTTTCTGTGCCGGAAAAGTTTGGCGCGGGCAGCACCAGCGTTTGGGCGGGCAGCCGTTCAATTAAGCCGCGTTTTTCCAGCGTTTTCAGCACCGAATCACTCGCCGCGCCCGCCGCTTCCAGCACCACCGATTCGCGGGGCAGGGGGTCGTCACTTTCCCACAGAAACCGGAGCGCGCGGGCTTGCTGGCTGTCCCGGCCCACCCGGAAGAGCGCATCCTCAAATTCATCGGGAGAAATCAACAATTCCACCGTGCGCTCGATGCGCGGGCCGACGCGCGGTTTGGAGAGCGTGGCGCGGCGTTGCACCAGATTTTTCTCTTCCAGCGATTTGACTGTGCGCTGTTCGAGTTCATCCAGCGGGACGGGTTTTTTCTGCATTTGCAGGTAGCGCAGCAGCGCCATTTCGGTGGGGGAAAGCCCGGGCGGGGCGGGGTCGGTGGTCAGCGGTTCAACTACCGTCAGCGGCTGGCGGTTCGCGCCGGGGGGTAAAAAATAGCGCAGGGCAGTCGGTAGCGGCGCGAGATATTCGCGGGCGAGCCAGCGAGCCAACGCCAGTTGGGCATCGGTCACCACCGGATGTTCGTCCAAAATGGCAGAAACGGGGCGCGTTTCTGCCACGGGGCTGGTATCGCCCAGCGAAACGATGACCGCTTGCAGCATTTGGGTGCGAAACGGCACGGCAACCAACTGCCCGACGCGGGCGCGGTTGCTCAATTCGGGGGGGAGGTGGTAATGGAAGGTTTTTTGGCGAGAGTCATCGGCGGTGCGCCATTCGGTGTACATTTCGCCGTCTGCCAGCACACGGCGGCGCTGAAGGATGGGGCGGTTGACCACCACTTCGGCGTAACGGGGCATCTCAGCCTCCAACCAGCGCGAATGTGCCCGCCGCCAGCAGCGCCGTCGCCAGCAGTGGCACCCAAGCCTGTTTCAGTGGCGACGCGGCATCCACCATTCGCGGGGTGGTGTACGGGTCAACCAGTTGATATTCGGGCATAAATTTCAGCGAAATGAGAATGCCGGAAATGAATCCGCCCATATGCGCCCAGTTGTCGATACCGGGCATTGACAATCCGAAAAAGATATTGATGGCGGCGATAATGCCCACATTGATGAGCCGGCTGCGCCCGAATGTGCCGAGCATTTCGCGGTAGCGATAAAAATATGCTGCCTGCATACCGATGATGCCGAAAATTGCGCCGCTCGCACCGGCAGAGATGGTCGCGCCGCTGAATGCAAAACTGGCGAGACTGCCGAAAAGCCCCGAAAGTACATAAATGACCAAAAAGCGGGTGCGCCCGAAAATGCGCTCGGTTTCTGCGCCGAAGATGAACAGCGCATAAGCGTTGAACAGAATATGCTGAAACCCGATGTGCAGAAACATCGATGTGAAAAATCGCCAAACCTGTCCCTGCTCAACCAGCGGGCGAAAATTTGCGCCCAGAATGACCAGCACCAAGTTGCTGGTACTGCCGCCTTGAAAATCGGCGGGGGTTACGCCATCGTAAAACGGCGGCAGCAGCGGAATGATGGTGGAGGCAAACAGCGGCATCGTTTGCTCGATGATGAAAACGACGGTAATCGTCGCCAGCAGCACATATACCCAAAACGGTTTGCCCAGCGGTAGCGGAATGCCGCGCTGAGAGGCGGGTGGAACCGAGCTTGGTTGCGGAACGGGGTCAGAGTGGTTCACAGTGTCACTTCCAGGCGGTGGATTCGGTGGCGTTCGGCGCGGATGATGGCGGCGATGGTGGCGCAGGTTTCATCCAGATGGTCTTGACGATTGATGACCAGATAATCGAACATTGCCACTTTTTCCTGCTCTTTCCGTGCAGTGGCGATTCGGATGGCGAGTTGCCCCGCTTCTTCCGTTTTTCGCTGTTGCAGCCGGTGTACCAACGCCTCTTCCGATTCGGCAGACAGGTAAATCAGCACGGCTTGCGGCACCATTTTGCGGATGGTTTCCGCGCCCTGCACGTCAATTCGCATAATCACATCTTTTCCACTGGCAAGCGCCTCACGCACCTGCGCTTTGGGAATGCCTTTATAATCGCCATAAACGACTGCGTATTCCAGTAATTCATTTTCGTCAATCATTTTGGCGAATTCCTGCATCGACACGAAAAAATAATCTTTGCCGTCAATTTCGCCGGGGCGGCGCGGGCGAGTGGTGGCGGTCACCACAAAATGGAACGGGTAACCCAATTCTTTCATCCGCAGAATGGTCACATCTTTCCCCACACCCGATGGCCCGGAAATGACCACCAGCAGCGGTTTTTCTTGAAAGGTGTATGGGTTGATGGGGTCTGTCATGGTATCTCCCTAAAATTTGTGTGTATTGCGATAGTTATACCCAACATCGCCCCGTTTCGCAATTTGGATGCGACGGTGTAAAATTTACGTCACTCTGGAAAATGTTGTATAATGAATTGTATAATGGAGAATCTTTGACGATTGGGGAGAATTGAAATGCCGATTTATGAATACGGTTGTTACGATTGCCATAAACGTGTTTCAATTTTTTTTCGCACCATTGCCGATG
>JANTHQ010000116.1 GCA_024762375.1 Anaerolineaceae bacterium | reverse complement strand
GCAGAATGCCGTCTTCCACATATTTGAGCAAAAAGCCCGCTTCGGCGTCATCGCGAGAGTAGCCGAAAGTCATCTGGGTCAGGTCGTTGGTGCCGAAGGAGAAGAATTCGGCAACCCCGGCGATTTCGGCGGCGGTGACGGCGGCGCGTGGAATTTCAATCATCGTGCCGAATTTGTATTCGATGTTCACGCCCTGTTCTTCCATTACTGCTTTGGCAACTTCTTCCAATTGCGGTTGGATGGTTTTCAGTTCGTTGACGTGCCCCGTCAGCGGAATCATCACTTCGGGTTTGGGTTCCAGCCCCTCTTTTTTGACCATGCACGCGGCTTCAAAGATGGCGCGAACCTGCATTTTGACGATGCCGGGCATCATCATGCTGAGGCGGACGCCGCGCAGCCCCATCATCGGGTTGCTTTCGTGCATGCTTTCGATGGCTGCCAGCAGTTCTTCTTTTTCCGCCAAGCCTTCGGTTTCGCCTTTGCAGCGCATTTCAATCACTTCGGCGAAAACTTCGTCGTGGTCGGGCATAAATTCGTGCAGCGGCGGGTCAATCAGGCGGATGATGACGGGCAAGCCGGTCATCACACGGAACAACCCAGCAAAATCTTCTCGCTGATACGGCAGCAGGGCGTCCAGCGCCGCTTGCCGTTCCTCTTCGGTGTCTGCCAAAATCATCTTTTGAACGGTCGGCAGGCGTTCTTCTTCAAAGAACATGTGCTCGGTGCGGCACAGCCCGATACCCTGTGCGCCGTAATTTCGGGCGCGCTGGGCATCTTTCGGGTAGTCGGCGTTGGTCCACACTTGCAGGCGACGGAAACCATCTGCCCAACCGAGCAGGGTTTGCAGGTCTTCTTGCTCTTCCAATTCGGCGACAACCATCGGCACTTCGCCGAGGAATGCTTCGCCGCTGCCGCCGTCAATCGAGATGGTTTCACCTTCTTTGACGGTGATACCGTTGGCGGTGAATTCGCGTTTTTCGGCGTCAATCACCATATCGCTGGCGCCGACGACACACGGCACGCCAAATTGGCGGGCGACCACTGCGGCGTGGCTGGTGGCGCCGCCTTCGCTGGTGAGAATGCCTTTTGCCGCCAGCATCCCGTGAACGTCATCGGGGCGGGTAAACGGGCGAACCATAATCACGTCTTTCCCGTCTTCTTTGCCCCATTTTTCCGCCAAATCGGCATCGAATGCTACCACGCCGACGGCTGCGCCGGGCGAGGCGTTGACCGCTTTTGTCAGGCGTTTGCCTGCGGTTTCGGCGGCTTTTTTCGCTTCGGGGTCAAATTGGGGGTGCAGCACGGTGTCAACTTGTTCGGGCTCTACGCGCAAAACGGCTTCTTCGCGGGTGATGAGCCCTTCGTTTGCCATATCGACGGCAATTTTGATGGCGGCGCGGGCGGTGCGTTTGCCGTCGCGGGTTTGCAGCATCCACAATTTGCCGTTTTCAATGGTGAATTCCAAATCCTGCATATCGCGGTAATGTTTTTCGAGCTTGTCACAAATTTCAACAAATTCGTGGTAGGCTTCGGGGAGTTCGTTTGCCATTTCGGCGATGGGGGTGGTGTTGCGGATACCGGCAACCACATCTTCGCCCTGGGCGTTGATGAGATATTCGCCGTACAGCACTTTTTCACCGGTGGACGGGTCGCGGGTAAAGGCGACGCCGGTGCCGGAGGTGTTGCCCATATTGCCGAAAACCATCGTTACCACGTTGACTGCTGTGCCCAAATCGTGGGCGATGCCGGCGGCGTTGCGGTAGTCGATGGCGCGTTTGCTGTTCCAGCTTTTGAAAACGGCTTCGGTGGCCAGGCGGATTTGCTCGATGGGGTCTTGCGGGAAGTCACGTCCGGTTTCGGTTTTGAAAATGGCCTTGAATTTTTCGACCACTTCCTGCCATTGGTCGGCATTCAGTTCGGCATCGGTTTTGACACCGGCTTTGGCGCGGGCTTCTTTCAGCACTTCTTCAAAGCCGTCATCATCTACACCCATTACCACACTGCCGAACATTTGCACCAACCGGCGATACGAGTCGTACACAAACCGGGCGTCGCCGGTGAGTTTCACCATCCCGGCGGCGACATCATCATTCAGCCCGATGTTCAGCACGGTGTCCATCATGCCCGGCATCGAGAATTTTGCGCCGGAGCGGCACGAAACGAGGAGTGGGTTGTCCGGGTCGCCGAATTTTTTGCCGGTTTTCTGTTCGACAACTTTCAGCGCGTTAACCTCTTGTTCCCACATGCCTTCGGGGAATTTTTCGCCTGCCGCCAGAAACGCATTGCACGCCTCGGTGGTGACGGTGAATCCGGGCGGTACGGGCAGCCCGACACGGGTCATTTCGGCAAGGTTTGCACCTTTGCCGCCCAACAGCGCGCGTACACCTTCCCACGAACCGCCGACGTGTTTTTCTGCTTCTGCTACTTCTTCAAATAAATACACCCATTTTTTCGACATTACAAAATCCTCCTTGGATTTGAATTGATTGGGAATTTTTCGGTCGTCGTTGACGTGATAAATTTGCGGGGTAAAACGGTGTCCGAACATAGTCGGCGCACCGTTCTCCATTATATGGCGTTACGGACGTTTTTGCAAATATTTCTCAATAATTGGCGAGAGATTTCCATTGTCATTCGTCGGCGTCTGTGTTATACTCTCTCGCGGAAAACGTTTTGGAAAAGGATGGTACACATGCCAAAATTTATTGCTCGTTGGGTGGTCAATGCCGCCGCGTTGGGTATTGCGGCGTATTTGGTGCCGGGTATCCACGTTGCGGGAAATGACAGCCGCGCAATCATCAACCTGCTTATTGTGGCGATAATTTTCGGGTTGGTGAACGCAATCATTAAACCCGTTATTGCGCTGGCGACGTGCCCGTTTTACGTGCTCACGCTGGGGTTGTTCACGTTTATTGTAAACGCGCTGATGCTGATGCTGACCAGTTGGCTGGTTGGCGGCATTTTCCGGGTGGATGGTTTCGGCGCAGCATTTTGGGGAAGTATCATCATCAGTTTGGCCAGTTGGGCGCTCAGCCTGTTTTTGGTGAATGATGATGATTGAACGCTTGAAAAAACTTTTTGCCCCCAAAGCCAATGCCGAATGGTTAACGATTGACGATTTGCAGGCGCAGTTGGAAAATGATTCGCCGCCGCTGATACTGGATGTGCGCTCGAAAGAGGAATTTGGTTTTCACGGCCATATTGTCGGGGCGATGTTGCTGCCGGTGGATGAACTGCCCCGCCGCACCGCAGAAATTCCCGCCGACCGGCAGGTGGTGTGTGTCTGTCGCACCGACCGTCGCAGCGAACGCGCCGCGCAGTGGCTTCTTTCGCAAGGGTACAGCACGGTGATGGTGTTGGAAGGCGGCATGCAAGCGTGGAAAAATGCCGGTTTGCCGGTGGAACGTCATGCATTGAAATGAGGGCGAATGAAAGCGATTGTGGTTCAACAAACTGAAGGAAACCCGTTGGTGTGGACGGATGTGCCCGCCCCGGAAATTGCTGCGGATGAAGTGCTGGTGGATGTATTCGCCACCGCGCTCAACCGCGCCGATTTGATGCAGCGCGCCGGAAATTACCCGCCGCCGCCCGGCGCATCCGATATTCTGGGGCTTGAAATGGCGGGAAAAATTGCTGCGGTGGGCAATGGTGTGTCGGGGTGGCAGGTGGGCGACCGCGTCTGTGCGCTGTTACCCGGCGGCGGGTATGCCGAGCAGGTTGCTGTGCCCGCCGATTTGCTCATCCCCGTGCCGGATGATTGGACATTTGAGCAAGCCGCTGCCGTGCCGGAAGTTTTTCTCACGGCGTATGTCAATCTTTTTATGGAAGCCGAATTACAGCCCAACGAAAAAGTGCTGATCCACGGCGGCGCCAGTGGCGTGGGCACAGCGGCAATCCAATTGGCACATTATGCCGGATGTGATGTGGCAATCACGGCCGGCAGCGATGCAAAAGTGACGTTCTGCCATCAACTCGGTGCGGATGTGGCGATAAACTATCGGCGGGCAGATTTTGCGCCGATTGTGCGCCAAAAACTCGGCGGGGTGGATGTTATTTTGGATATGGTCGGCGCGGATTATTTTGAACGCAACCTGAAATTGCTCAACCCGCGCGGGCGAATCGTTTTCATCGCCGCGATGAGTGGGGCGCATGTCGAATTGAACCTGTGGGCACTGTTGCGCAATCGGCTGAAGATTATCGGCTCGGTGTTGCGGGCGCGCTCGGTAGCAGAGAAAATTGCCATTAAAAATGCGTTTGTGGCACAATTTTGGCCTGCGCTGCAGCGCGGTGAAATTCGTCCCATTATTGATACGGTGTTTCCCATCAGCCAAGTGGAAGATGCCCACCGGCGAATGGCAGACAATAAAAATATTGGGAAAATTGTATTGCAGGTAAAACAGTCAGAATTCAGCAGTCAGTAGTCAGCATTCGGCAGAAAGTCGAACAATGGTCACTGAGCGCTGAACGCTACCGGCTGAACGCAAAAAACAAAAGGAGATGGAAATGGCGAAAAAATATCGAGGAACAATTGGAATTTTAACCGGCGGCGGTGATGTGCCGGGGCTCAATCCGGCGATTCGCGCTGTTACCGTGCGGGCTATGCGCGAGGGCTATCGGGTGATTGGGCTTCGGCGCGGCTGGGCCGGATTGCTGGAAATGGTTCGGGATAAAAATTATGATAACTCCCGCAATTTTCAGGTGCTCGACGAAAATATCGTCAACAAAGCGGCTCGAACGGGCGGAACATTTCTGCACACGTCGCGCACTCGTGCCAGCCACGTGCCGCAAGTGCGCGTGCCGGAGCATCTGAAAGATGTTTACACAGATGAAGTGAACGATTTGACGCCGGAAGTGCTCAAAAATTTGGAATTTCTCGGCATCGACTACCTCATCCCCATTGGCGGCGATGATACGCTGAGTTACGGTGTCCGGCTCTATCAGGAAGGCGTGAAAGTGGTCGCTATCCCCAAAACGATGGACAACGATGTACCGGGCACCGATTACTGCATCGGTTTCAGCACGTGTGTGACGCGCACCATCGAAATGACCAATGCGCTGCGAACTTCTGCCGGGTCGCACGAGCGATTTTTGGTGCTGGAAGTTTTCGGGCGATATGCCGGATTCACGGCGATGCTGCCAACGATGGCCGGTGCGGCGAATCGCTGTGTCATCCCCGAACACGAATTCGATATTGAGCAGTTGACCGAGTTACTGGTATATGACCGCAACAAAAATCCGAGCCATTACGCGGTGGTGCTGGTTTCGGAAGGGGCGATGTTCAAAGGTGGCCAAATGATTTTTGAGGATATGGAGCGCGATATGTTCGGGCACGCCAAACTGGGCGGCATCGGCGATTTGGTTTCATCGCGGCTGAAAGATTTATCGCCACAGTTTAATAACGGCCAGCGGGTAAATGTCATCAACCAAAAATTGGGGTATCTGGTGCGCTCCGGTAACCCGGATGCCATTGATTCCATCGTACCGATGGCGTATGGCAACTTGGCGCTCGATTTGATTTTGAAGGGGATCCATGGTCGGCTGGTGGTGTTGAAGAATGGGCGGTATGATGATGTGCCGGTGGACGTGGTCACCAGCACCAAAAAAGTAGTCGATGTGAAAAAACACTATAATACCGAACGCTTGCGCCCCTTCTACAAGAGTTTTGAGATGAAACCACTGTTCATTATGACCAGCGAAGGATAATCAAATAGCGAAGGACGAAGCGTAAAAAGCAAGCGGCGAATGGTTGCACCTGTGCCATCCGCCGCTTGTTTTTGTTTATTTTGTGTATCATTTTTACGAAATCCTCGCCAAATCTAAACCCATTTGCTGGAAAGACATCTTGAAATGCTTTTTTAGAGAACAAAAAATTTCAATAAGATTTATGTTTGACAAGCCCCTTGTTTTGGTATATACTTGAATATCTCTGGTATATACCTAGCAAAAAAACTGTGGTTCAGATAATCATCGACACCCAGTTTTTTGAAATCGCATCATAAAAATCCCTAAAATTTCATCGAACAAAGCTGTATCATTGCCGATGCCAACTTCGTTTTTGTCGTTTCAGCCCAGGACACTAAATCTCTTTGGGGATTCCGGCGTTTATCATTTCAAGAACCGTGTGTTGCTCTATATCCAATCTACTTTGCTTACGGATGAATCACGTCGCAAAATTAACTTTTACAGTTAAGAAAATTTAACACCCTCTTAACCGTTTCTTAAAAAAGTTAAAGTATTGTAACATTTGGTACAAGCCAATCCCGATTTTGCTATACCACAATTGATATTTTCCAAACCAGCCTTTCGCAACATATCGTGTCAAAAAGAGGAGGTGGCAATTTATTTAAACACTTCGCCTGTATTGTTCAACTATCAAGCAAAAAGATGTACAAAAGTGTTTTGT
>JANTHQ010000115.1 GCA_024762375.1 Anaerolineaceae bacterium | reverse complement strand
AAAAACTGTGGATTCCCGCCTTCGCGGGAATGACATATCAAAAATCTTTGCGAAATAATCGCATTTTCTCTTTTCGAGAAAAACTCCGAATTCAGGTGATTAGATTTTTCGCTGATTTTCGTTTTGGCGAGAATGACACACCACGCAGAGAATACTCCGATTTCAAATGACAGTATCAGTATGGACATTTGGAGGAAAAAATGCTGGCCGATGTAATGCAAGAATTGGAATCGCTGGGGACAGCACAAAACCGGAAAACCTATTCCCGTCACGGGGTATCTGACCCGATGTTCGGGTTGAGTTTTGCGCATCTGCGCCGAATTGGAAAACGCATCAAAAAGAATCACCCGCTGGCGCTCGAACTGTGGGACACAGGCAATCACGATGCGCGGGTGCTGGCAACGCTTATCGCCGACCCAAAAGCGGTTGATGCAGCACTGCTCAATCGCTGGGTCGGCGATTTGAACAATTATGTGCTCACCGATGCGTTTTCGACCATGGTATCAAAAACGCCTTTGGCACAAGAAATGGCTGAACAGTGGGTAGATTCGCCGGATGAATGGTTTGGGAGCGCGGGCTGGAATTTAATGTCCCATCTGGCGCTGACGGAGACTTCTTTACCCGACGAATATTTTTCCCCTCTGATTGAGACGATTGCGCACGATATCCATCAGCGGCAGAACCGGGTACGCTATTCGATGAATAATGCGCTCATTTCCATTGGCATCCGGAGCGATTTGTTGCAGGCGCAAGCCATCGAGGCAGCCGAGCAAATCGGGCCGGTGGATGTTGACCATGGGCAGACCAGTTGTAAAACTCCGGATGCCGCAGCATACATCCACCGCACGTTAAAGTATCGCCGTGAAAAGGCCGCAAAACGGGTGAAGGCGTAAATAGCCGGGTCTCTTTTTGCGGTTTTGGGTTCTGTTGACGTTTGCCGATTTCTCACCCTGAGTAGCCCGTAGGGCATATCGAAGGGTGGAATTCGGCGGGATAAACACCCTTCGATACGCGATTTGCTCCGCAATCGCTACTCAGGATGCGTTTATCCCGGCAAACAATGAAACGTCAACACTCCCCAGAAAATTTTCCGGGAAATAAAAAGTGCCGCGTAGCAGCGGCACTTTTTTCGTTGATGGCTCGCACCAATGTTTATTCGTCTTTGTCGTCGTCATCAGACGATTTTTCGTCGGCGGGTTTGTGATTCCAACCGAGAGACACGCGCAGTTGCGCATCGCGGCTGTCGGCGCGGGCAAGCATGGCACCTGCACCGGCATCAATTTTAATGGCGAAATCAACTTTGACATGGTTGGGCGCGGCTTCCATTTCATCCAGCGCGTCAATCACACCCTGTGCCGCCAAACGGATGGTTTCCATCGCTTGTGAATATGCTTTGTCTGCGGTTTTCTTTTTCTCTTCGTGAGTAGGCTGCACGCCAAACCCCACGTGCCCTTTATTGTCCGAAACTTCTACTAAAATTTTCTTTTTGCCGATATTGGTCTCAATATAATCTGCCATTGGTGGAAATGGTTATCCTTTCTTCTGCTTTATCAGTATTTTTGCCAGTTGCTGGTATGCTTCAGCACCTTTATGGTCGGGAGCATACTCGATTATGGCTTGATTGGCAACCGTTGCCTCTGCAAAACGGATGCTTTTGTAAATGATGACATCCAGCACTTTGTCTCCGAAAACGTCCTGGATTTCTTCCAGCACTTCTCGGGCGTGAACCGTGCCGGTGGTATACATGGTAGCCACAATGCCCGCTAAATCCAAATCGGGGTTTAACCGTGTTTTCACCTGTTCGACAGTTTCTAACAGCGATTGTAACCCGCGCATGGCAAAATACTCGGTTTGCAACGGGATGAGAACCTCGGTGGCGGCACACAGTGCGTTGGTGGTTAAAATGCCCAAACTGGGCGGGCAGTCAATCAAAATAAAATCGTACCAGTCTTCCATCGGCTCCAGAGCACTGCGCAGGCGCAATTCCCGGCGAATTTCGGGCAGCAGTTCGATTTCAGCCATAGCCAGTTCGCGGTTGGCAGGAATGAGGTCGAGATAGGTTTTGATGGGGTGAACGATGTTTTTGATTTTGACATTTGGGTTGGTAAGCGCGGTATAGGCCGTCTCATCGGGCGCGAGATCATCGGCATATAACCCGAAGCCGGCAGTCAGTGCGCCCTGCGGGTCGAGGTCAACCACCAGGGTTTTTTGTTTCTTGTCCGCAAAGGCAACCCCAAGATTGGCGACGGTTGTTGTTTTCCCCACGCCGCCTTTCTGGTTGGCAACTGCGATTATGCGTGTCACAAAATCCTCCTGCGAAATCTGGAAAGCGTCATCAACGTGAATGGTTGTTGTGCCGCAATGTTGGCATGTTGAGCACCAGTTCGGCTAGTTTGGTGTAATCTTTCGCCCCCCGGCTGCGCGGTGCATATTCAAAAATCGTTTTCCCTTCGCCGGGCGCTTCCGACAATTTGGTGTCTACCCAAATGGGCGGTGTTACCCGTGGGCCGAAATCTTCTTTGAGCATTGCCATGATAACATTACTCACTTTTCGGCGCGGGTCGAAAAACGAGGGGATAATCAACCGGATGGACGCGCTGCGCCCCAGCATACGGCTCACTTGCCGCAGATAAGTCATAAATTGACGCGCACCGGCCATCGCCAGCATTTCCATCGAGACCGGAACAAACACTTCATCAACATAGTACATTGCATTGATAGTGAGCAGCGACAGCGATGGTGCACAGTCGAAAATCTGAAAATCGTACCCGTTGACGTCCACAAATAGTTTTTCGAACATCTCTTCGCGGGCAATTTCCATCACCATGCGCTGCTGGGCTTTAAACAGCGACAAACTGCCGGGCAGAATGTCGAGGTTATTGCGGGCAGGTACGATGGCATCTGCCGCAGTGATATCGCGGCTCAGCACATCTGCCAGCGAATAGGTATAGTCGTTGACACCCAGCGCCATTGCCACATTCGATTGGGTATCGGTGTCGACAACCAGCACACGCTTGCCGCGCAGCGCCAACGCTGCCCCTAAATTAACGCAGATGGTGGTTTTGCCGATACCGCCTTTAAACCCGACTATCGCAATTTTGCGCATCACTTTTCCTTTGACTGCCGTGGCTCTGTGCGCCAAAATTTGCTATTTCGAACCGGTGGTTTCCGGTGAATATGGCCCGGGCGGTGGCGGCGGCACGATGTCTTCTTCCACATCTGTGTCGCGGAAAATAACTTTCAACACTCGCCCCAGCAAATCGAACGCCAGGTTTTCTTTAAATCCGGCGGCGGCGGCCATAAAGTATGATAACACTTCAAAAATCAAACGGCTGGTTGTTCCGCTACTTTGCTGCAAAACAGCGGGGGTCAACCCAAATGGACGCATCACCACATACACCATCAGATATATCAGTGTGCCGACAATCATGCCCATAAATGGTTTAACGAAATATGACAGCACATATTCCACATCGAACTGGCGTTTGGTGACATATTTCAGCAGGCTGTGAAAAACGGCAGCCACACCGCCAATCGCGCCGAAAAAGAGTGACCGCAAAAAGACATCGGGCACGAGCAAGTCGGAAAGAGCCTGATTGCTGGTGAGATATTTCAGCAGAAAATCGGGGTTGAAGATGAGATACACAAATACAACAAACCAAATCATCCCCCATACCACCAGCCAACGACTCCATTTTTCGGCTTGGGCAGCGCTTTCGTCGGCACGGTCGAGACGGGCTTTTACCTGCTCGATATTCCATTCGGCTTTTGCCAGATATTTTATCTGGTAATTCATCACAATATAGCGCGTTTCGGCCAAAAGTTTATGCGCCCAGTCGGTAATTTCTTTGCTGACGCTGATGTTTTCATCCAGAATTTGTTCATACAATGCGTCGATGGCGTTGTAGACTTGAATGAATTGTTCGCGGATGCGGGGGTCTTGCAGCAACCGCCGCCGCTCTTTGATTTCTTCGGGCGTCAGGTCTTCCGCGTCAACCGGTATCTCAAATGTCAACGATGGTCGTTCATCGGCGGTGTGCATAAAGTCGAACAAATCGTCACCGGCACCCATACCCAACGACAGAGCCGAAGAACGCGAAATGCTGGAGGATGTCGGGGTGCTCACCGCACTATTGGTCCATGCCGGGGGTGGCACTGCCGCAGCAGGAACATCGGCAGCGGGCGCCGAGGCCGTTTCTGCGGCGGGTTTCGCCGGGGGCGGTGTGTCTGCCAGCGCAGAATCGAGCAGCGCGGCCAAGTCGAATGCGTCATCGGTTGCCGGTGTTTCCGTTGGAGCCGCAGTGGCAGCAGGTGTGTCACCGGCCGATTCCGGTTCTGCAGCCGTGGGGAAATCCATAACATCCAGCGGCGTGGTTTCATCGCCGATTTCGCCGCTGGGCAGCGATTCAACCAGCGCGCCACCGGGCGGTGTTTCCATCGCCGGCGGAAATTCCATATCGCCAATTTCTTCAGATGGTAAATTTTCGGTGAATTCCGGTGCCTCCATGGCCGCCGGAAAATCAGCCAATGCGTCCAGCGCATCGGTGATATCGCCAATTTCATTGGCAGGCAGATGCTCGGTGAGCGGCCCGCCGGGGGCAGTTTCCAATGCCACCGGGAAGTCCAAACCGCCATCATCGCCCACGCTCACCGATAGCGACTCACGCGGCGCGGGGGCTTCTTTCGGTTGGGTGGATTCGGCGGCAGCGGCCAGCGCGGCCAAATCATCGGCAGGCAGGTTGGTTTTGGATGCTTTTGTTTTTCGGCGTGAACGGGTGGATGTTGTCCGTGCGCGGGTGCTGGACCGTTTTTTGGTGGTGGATGCAGTTTTTTCTGCCGACGCAGATTTCTCCGCAGTAGATTTTTTCGCGGTAGTTGTTTTTTTGCGGGTGCGCCGCGCCGGTTTTTTGGGTTCGGGTTCCTCGGCTTTTTTCGACTCGTCAGCCACCGGCTGCGCACCGAAAAGCGCATCCAATTCCTTCTCTTTACTTCGCTTAAAAACATTTTTGTCTCTAAGGCTGGGTCGCTTTCGTGCCATACCCACCACCTCCGCCGGTATATAATAGGAACATTGTACCACAACTCAGCTAACACATCTATTATACCATAAAATCCAGATTGCGCCAGAATTGTTATGTAAAATATAGGACAAAGGTATGGGCGAGCCAAGTTTGTAACGGCGAGCATTGTTTGTATTTCATGCCAAATCCGATTAAAATTGTGGATGGTGGTCGCGCATTATGCGATAGCTGCCACAAATGTGAAAAACTCATCGTAAGGAGATTTCAATGTTGACTCCATTCTTTTCCCCGAAAGGCGTTGCCGTTATCGGCGCATCGCGCGAAAGCCACAAATTGGGCTATGGCGTGGTGCGAAATTTGATTGAGCACAAATTTCCCGGCGAAGTTTACCCGGTTCATCCCGCCGCCACCGAAATTTTGGGGCGAAAATGCTACCCCACCATCGCCGATGTACCCGACCCGGTGGATTTGGCAATCATCATCGTCGCCGCGAAAAAAGTGCCCGCCGCGGTGGAAGCGTGCGGACGGCGCGGCATCAAACACGTGATTGTGCCCAGTGGCGGCTTCCGCGAAGCGGGCGAAAAAGGTATCGCGCTGGAAGCGGAACTCGCCGCCACCGCCGAAAAATACGGCGTAAAAGTCATGGGGCCAAACTGCATCGGCAGCATTGACACCCACACCCCGCTCAACACCACCTTTGTAGTCGGCATGCCCAAAGCCGGAGATATTGCCTTTGTGTCACAATCAGGCGCGATGTGCGCCGTGGTGATTGACTGGGCGCAGGGAAAAGGTATCGGATTTTCGCGCATCGTCAGTTTGGGCAATCAGGTCGGCGTGACGGAAACCGAGACGCTGGCATCGGTGGGCGACGACCCGAACACCCGCGTCATCACCCTTTATATGGAAGGTGTCAGTGACGGGGAAGCATTCATCCGCACTGCCGCCGGGGTTTCGCGCAAAAAGCCGATTGTCGCCATCAAAGGCGGACGCGGCAAAGGGGGCGCGCAAGCGGTCGCCTCGCACACCGGTTCGCTGGCGGGCAGCACCGAAGCGTATGATGCTGCATTCGCCCGTTCGGGGGTTTTGCGCGCCAATTCGATGCAGGAAATGTTCAACTGGGCGCGCGCGCTGGCGTGGCAACCCCTGCCGAAAGGAAATCGCGTTGCCGTGCTGACTCACGCGGGTGGCCCCGGCATTATGGCGGTGGACGCCATCGAAGCCGCCGGGCTGGAACTTGCTCCGCTCACCGCCGAAACGCAATCCACGCTGAAAAAACAACTGCCGCCCGCCGCCAGCGTTCACAATCCGGTGGATATTCTCGCCGGGCCGGGCGTCGGCACGTATGCGCTCGCGCTGGAAGCCCTGCTCACCGACCCCACCGTGGATG
>JANTHQ010000114.1 GCA_024762375.1 Anaerolineaceae bacterium | reverse complement strand
CGAAAGACAGACAGCCATTCATTTAATGCGTACCGGGCATAGTGCGACCGAGGTTGCCCGGCTATTGAAGCGACATCCGAATTGGGTGCGGAAGTGGTGGCGACGGTATCAAGCAGAAGGCTGGGACGGGTTAGCGGGGCGTTCTCGCGCCCCGCAACGACACGGGCGA
The DNA here is from genome assembly GCA_024762375.1 of Anaerolineaceae bacterium. Lineage (GTDB taxonomy): Bacteria > Chloroflexota > Anaerolineae > 4572-78 > 4572-78 > JANTHQ01. The sequence goes on along the minus strand of JANTHQ010000114.1, from coordinate 6,251 downwards.
AAAATCAGCGAAACGGTTTGCCAAGCCATTTGTCTGGCACGCAGCAAACTGGAAGCAGAAGCCGCAACGGAAGAGGGGTTGAAGTATGTGGGCGCATACGCCATCCGGACGCGCTTGCAACAACAAAAAATAAGCCCTTTACCGAGTACATCCACCATTGAGCGTGTCTTGCGTGTTGCCAAGATGACCCGCCCGTACCGCAAACCGGAGAAAGTCAAAATTGACTATCCACATCTCAAGCCGACCCGTCCGTTGCAGTTATGCCAGGTAGACATTGTGCCCCATTTTCTGGAAGGGGGTGAACGGGTGGCGTGTTTCAACGCCATTGATGTGGTTTCCCGCTACCCGACCGGCAAAGCCTTCAGCCGACGGCGGTCGAAAGATGCCGTGGCCTTTGTCACACACGTCTGGCAAGAAATTGGTATTCCGCAATACACTCAATTGGATAATGAAGGGTGTTTCAGCGGCGGGGCGACACATGCATACGTGTTGGGTAAAGTGGTGCGCCTGGCATTGTCGGTGGGCACAGAGATTGTTTTCTCACCGGTATACCATCCGGAAAGCAATGGCTACGTGGAACGGTTTCATCAGGATTATAATCGCCACGTTTGGCAAGCCACCTATCTGGCGGACAAACAAGCCGTTCAGGAAAAAGCCGACCGCTTCTTTCAGCGTTACCGCCATTCTCAGCACCATTCTGCTTTGAATGGAGATAGTCCATACCGGCGTCACCGACAAATCACGGCACGGAAACTGCGTTCCGAGTTTGTTCCGCCGGATACAAAACTACCGTTGCACGAAGGGCGGGTGCATTTCATCCGACGGGTATTGGCAAATAAAACCGTCTCCGTGTTAAACGTCGCCTGGGAGGTCCCGGTTGCCGATGTTGACCAGGGCGTTTGGGTGACGCTCAATCTTACCCCGCACGGGGCTACCCTGCATATTTACGACGCGGCCCCGGACGTGAAATCGCGGCGGTGTTTGGCCACGCATCCTTTTCCGTTAACCGAAACAGTCATCCCAAAACCGAAGCAGGCATATGCCACCCCCATCTCACAACTCATCTCACTGGCTTCTCGCAGCGTTCGTCGCGCTCACCGTATCCTCCACACGATGTATTGATGGTTTTCACTTGTTAAGGTGCTTCATCCATTCACACGATGTATTGATGTACGACACCTATCGGTTTTTGAGATAGCGCATCAGCCACAGCACAATCAGCGCGGTGAGGAATGGTTCAACCAGTGCGGCGACGAATTTCCATATCGGTGCGAGGCCGGGCATTATCACCGGCACCAAATACCAGTCCATCAACCCGACGATGATTTCTGACAAGAGCGCGGCAGCCAAATCGCCACCGAGGCCGTACGGGCGCTCACCTTTGAAAATGGCGGTTGCCCCGTAACCGACAATCAAACCCAATGCAATCCAAATGACAAACAAAATAACCAAACTGTACATTTTTCCCTCCTGAGGCTTGCTATTCATAGACTGACCAGTCAGTCTACACCCATTCTACGACTCTTTTGGGCGTTTGTCAAGCATTAATTTACATCAAAAAAAGCAGGCTCAGCGTACTGCTGAACCTGCTTGATATTTCAATCTATTGGATATGGTTTCTACTTCTTTACCGAATTCTTGTACAAGACATTTGGCTTGCTAGAAACCGCTGTTACCGTTTTCACCGGTTGCGTGTGGGGTGGGTAAACTGCACCGACCCCCGTCAACAAACTCCGCCTCTAGCTCGCCGGTAGATATTCCATTCAATCACTCCTATAGGTACCTCCTTTCGAGCTAAGCTTTATTCTTACCGACATGATACATCGCATCTCGGCAGTTGTCAAGCGAATTTTCCATAATTCACGATACTTTTACCCTACGAATTCCGCATCGGGTTGGTAATCCAACGCGTCGAGCCGGGCCAGTTTGGAATATTGATGCACGGCTTTGATATGTCGAATGGTGCCGGTTTTTGCGCGGATGACCATACTGTGGGTGGTGACACCCATGTCCCGGTCGAAGTGAACGCCTTCCAGCAGCGGGCCATCGGTGATGCCGGTGGCAGCGAAAAACGCATCTTTGGCGGTGATGAGGTCACATTCGGTGCGGATGGCATCCCATGCAGCACCGAATGCGGCTTTTACCCGCGCCAACTCGGCATCGCTTTGCGGCGCACACTGCACCTGCATTCCGCCGCCCAGCGCTTTGACCGCCGCAGCAGTGATAACCGCCTCCGGTGTGCCGCCGATACCCATCAGCACATCCACGCCGGTGCCCGGAATTGCGGCTTGCAGTGCACCCGCCACGTCGCCATCCGTTTGTAAACTCACCCGTGCGCCAACCTGCCGTATCCGGCGAATGAGTTCTGCATGGCGCGGTTTGTCGAGCACGAATACAGTCAGTTTCTCGACCGGGCGGTTGAGTGCCGCCGCAATTCGCCGCAAATTTTCGGCCGGGGGCAGCGTGATGTCAATTGCGCTGCGAGCGCGTTTGTCCACCACCAACTTTTTCATGTACAGCGATGGTCCCGGGTTCCACATGCCATCGCGCACGGTCAGCGCAATCACCGAAATGGCGTTTCCCCGCCCCAACGCCAGCAGATTGGTTCCCTCCACCGGGTCAACAGCGATATCAACCGCGGGCGGCGCGCCATTTCCGACGTTTTCCCCGGCATACAGCATCGGGGCATTGTCTTTTTCCCCTTCGCCGATAATGACCGTGCCGGCCATCGTTAAATCTCGCAGTGCAGCCCGCATGGCATCAACCGCTGCGCCATCGCCTGCGTTTTTATCGCCGGTTCCCATAAATTGTGCTGCCGCCAACGCGGCCGATTCTGTTACGCGCACCAAATCGAGCGCCAAATGTCCCTGTGGCTCGTGCATCGTTGCCTCCGCCAAATTGTAATTTTTTTGATGTGCAATTTTTTTCAAAACAGACTGAAACTGTCCCGGTTGTAAACTTTGTTTTCGCCGCGGTTCGAATGGCTGCCATCGAATTTTTCCGCCGATTCTATGGCGAACTGATTTTCCCCGACCAGCGCGTAATTTCGATGGGGACCCCCACCGGGTTCCACTGTTTGAGCCATGCCGCATCCTCCGGCGAAATTCGCACACATCCGTTGGACACCGGTTCCACACCGAGCGCATCGAGCCGGTCGTACTGTTTTTCCGCGCCTTGTTTCTGATACGGCACGCTGTGAATCAAAATTGAGCCTTCCGGCCCCGGAAAGAGAAACCACATAAAATCGGAATATAACCCGCTGTTGCGAAACGCACCGCTCCCCCAATCATCGCCCACCGTGCCCTGCCACGGCGGGGTGAACGCATTGGTAACCGGGCGTCCGGTGCTGACGGGAATGATTCGCACTTCGTGCCCGTTTTCAAAAATGCGCATCCGCTGGGCATCCTGATCCACCAAAATGAACCGGTCAGACTCCGCGGCGACCGGTTCTACGGTGGTGGCGGCAACCGGCACCGGGGTGAACGTTGCGGTCGGCAGTGTATCGTTGACCGAAACGGCGGTAGCGGTGGCCGGAGCAGTTGCCATCGGAGGGGAATGCGGCACATTGGTGGGAAATCGGGTTCCCGCCGCCGAAACCTGCACCGGGGTGACGGTGGGCGGCAAAATTGCCGTCGGCACTGTAACCGGCAACGGCTCGGATGCCGGCCATGGCAAGCTCAGCCACACCATCCACCCCAGCGACCATGCCACCAGCGCCGTCAATAGCACGCTCGCTGCCGCCGAAAGTATCCGCCAACGCACGTTAACGGTTCTCCAGCCCTGCTTTCTGCGCCGCGATGATGCGGTCAACCAGCGCATCAAATGCCGTGTCCACCTGTTGGCGGTCCGGGTCGGCCAGATACCAGTTCACAATTTCTTGTGCACCGCGGGCAAATGGCACAGTGCAGACAAAATCGGGCACCAGCCGTTTAATTTTGCTGTTGTCGAAAATCACGCTGTGCGTTTTATCGCCCAACAACCCCGCGCCCCATTCGGCGTCAAATTTCGCGATGAAATCTGATGGGACATGCACGATATTCGCCGAGACGCCGAGCGCATCCGCCAGCATTTCGGCAATCTGATTCCATGTGAGCAGCTCATCGGATGTAATTTGCACCGCATGCCCGATTGCCGCCGGATTGCCGAGCAACCCGACCAGCCCTTTCGCAAAATCGGTGTTGTGTGTCAACGTCCACAGCGATGAACCATCGCCGTGAATGATAATCGGCTTTCCCTCCCGCATTCGGTGGAGCACCGTGTATCGGCCCCGCAGCGGCACCAGCGTTTCATCATACGTGTGCGAAGGGCGCACGATGGTGATGGGAAAATTTTCATCGCGGTATGCCTGCTGCAATCGCAGTTCGCAGCCAATTTTATTTTGGGAATATTGCCACACGGGGTTATGCAGCGGGGTCGATTCGGTGATGGGCAGGTGGGTCGGTGGGGTTTGGTATGCCGATGCGGAACTGATGAAAATGTACTGCGCGGTTCGCCCGCGGAAAAGGTTCAAGTCCGTTTCGATATGGTCGGGCGTGAATGCCACCCAATCCACCACCGCATCGAAAGTCATATCGCCGAGCGCAGCCGCCACCGACTCCGGATGGCGGATATCGGCATACAGCAGATGGGCATCCGGCGGGGCGGGGCGTAAATCGGATTGACCCCGATTCAGGATAAACAAATCAATACCGCGTTCCACTGCCAACGCCGAGCATGCCGAACTGATGACACCTGTACCGCCGATAAACAAAACTTTCATCGTTTTTCTCCCTGCCTGAAATGCGAAAAGTTGCCATGATGTAAATTATATCATCATCTGTCCGATATTCCAACGAGAGATTGACACACTGCACGGCATCGAGTATCATGGCGGAAAATTTGATGATTGACGACTGACCGCTGACAACTATTTTCAAAGGAGCGTGTTTCAATGGCTGAACCAGTCCGCATTACAGATACCAATTTCGATGCTGAAGTGTTGAAGAATGACCGTGTGGTCATCGCCGGGTTTTGGGCAGAGTGGAGCGAAACATCCAAAAAGATGCTGGAGACACTGCAAAAAGTGGCAGATGATTTACCCGATGATGTGAAATTTGTGACGGTGGATATTGATGAAGCCCCGGCGACTGTGTCGGCATACGAAGTGCTGAAAGTGCCAACCACCGTTGCCTTTAAAAACAGTTTGCCCGTATTTTCGGTGGAGGGGAAAGCCACCGCATCAGAAATTAAAAAGAAATTGCAACCGTATTTACTGCCGGAATAAACCGGCGCATACCATCTCGAATCAAAAAACGTCCCGCGCAAACGGGACGTTTTTTAATTTGGGTTATTCCGCAGCAGTGGACTCCGATGCATCCGGTGCCGCATCAGCGATGGTTTCGGGCACAACCTCCGGCGGTTCGACGGGTTTCAGCACTGCCGGTTTCGGCGGCGAAACGTGACTGTGGTCATCGTGTTCGAGCAATTCATCGGGCATTTGAGCCGGTGGATGCGCCTCGGTGGGCGTGCCGCAATACGGGCAAACCGTCCAGCGCAAATGGAGCACGTGCCCACATTGTGTGCAGGTGTCCTTCAATCGGGTGTGACAATCGGGGCACACCACCCAATCGCTTTCGACCACCCGTGAGCAACCCGGGCAGCGGTCGCGTTCTTCCAAATCTTGCAGTAGGGCTTCCTCTTCCAGCGAACGTTCATACAATTCCGCCAGTGTAACCTGTGGGCGCAACAGAAAATAGAGCAGCACGCCCAACGGCCCGAAAATTACCGTCATCAAGGTTGCCAGCAAAATGGCAAACGCATCACGCGAGCGGGAACGCGCATCGCGGAAAGTCCACACAATCAAACTGAGCCACAGCGCCACCGCAAACGCGCCGGTAAACGCCAAAATCACTTCCAGCACACTTATTACAATGCCGGGTATTTGAATATCGGGCATAAAATTTCACCTCATCAGAAAATAACAAAAGGTATTATAACAACGAACAGGCGAATGAGCGAATGTCACACCGCAACTGCGTGCCGTTCCAAATGAATGAGCAGCACCGAAATATCTGCCGGGTTGACCCCCGCGATGCGGCTTGCCTGCCCAACGGTCGCCGGGCGGAATTTGGCGAGCTTTTCGCGGGCTTCCAACCGCAACCCTTCGATGGTACTGAAATCCAAATCGGCGGGGATGGTGCGTGTTTCCAGCCGTTGCATGCGCTCCACCTGCCCCTGCTGTTTGGCAAGATACCCCTCAAATTTGGTTTCGA
>JANTHQ010000113.1 GCA_024762375.1 Anaerolineaceae bacterium | reverse complement strand
CCGGTGTAATTTCGTTGGGAAGAAAATCTGATAACGTTATCAGTATTGAACACCCCACCATCTCCCGCCATCACGCTCAAATCATCATTCAGGGTAACAGTGTCACCATTCAGGATTTGGGCAGTGCCAACGGGACATTCGTCAATGGGCAGCGCATCACCGGCGCGACCCCACTCTATCCCGGTTCCGTCATCGGGTTGGGTGATGAAATCACGCTGGTGTTTGACAGCGACCCGTCCGACAAAACCATCGTGAGTTCGCCGCGACAAGCCGTTTTGCCCGTCGCCGCACCGATAGCTGCACAGCCGGTGCCTACACCCAAAAAGAATACAACGCTGATTGGCGTGATATTGGCTATTGTCGGGCTTGTCGCTATTGTGGCAATCTGTTTTATTGGGTCTCTGCTATTCGGAGGAAATGCCACCCCCACCGCCGAGCCGACCGGCGTTGCTGCCGCTGCCCCCACCGCCACCGACACCCCTGTACCGACCAACACACCGTATCCAACCTATACTCCATACCCCACACAGGCACCGACCAACACGCCGTATCCAACCTACACACCATACCCCACACAGGCACCGACCAACACGCCGTATCCAACCTACACACCGTTCCCCACCCCCGCACCGACCAACACACCGTATCCAACCTATACGCCGTTTCCAACGGCTACCGCCACGCCGCGAGTCATTGTGGTCACTGTTGCCGCGCCGACCGCTACTCACCCTCCCGCACCCGCCAACACACCCACAGCCGTTCGCCCCCCATTTTTCATCAGTTTGGGCAGCAATATCCATTATGAACCGTGGGGAGCACCGCTTGACGCCAACCGGTGCAGTGGACCGTATAATGATTATGTTCAAATGAAACGGTTCTACTTTCAAGTCGTCTTGTCAAATTATTCGGACACCACCATTGAAAGTGGTTGGGGACCCTACTATACTTCTGCCAATGGCGCTGATTTACCACGATGCGTCTATCGGTACGACAGTTTATCGGTGCCACCAGGCGGCAGCGCCGATGTGACTTACGTTACCTATCTTCAACCAAACGACTATGTGACCAAAGTCACCTTCAGGATTTTGGGACGGATACAACACTTATGTTTTAATCCAAGTGGCGGTAACATTCCCTGCTCTTATTAGCGCATAAGTAAAAGCAGTACCGAAATTTTGCAAACACCTCCATCAGCCTAAAATACTACTGGAGAAAAAAATGATGGAGGTTCTCGGTAGATGCGAAAATTTATGCTGCTCATTGCTGTTTTGCTTTTCAGTTCGTTGAATTTCACCCCAATTCAGGCGCAATCGCCGGGCGCGGCGGTGCATGCCGTGCTGTTTTACTCGCCGACGTGCCCGCACTGCCATAAAGTCATCACCGAAACGCTATCGCCGATGCTGGAACAATACGGCAGTCAACTGCTAATTTTGGGCGTTGATGTAACCCAAGAGGCAGGCGGCAAATTGTACGATGCCGCCGTGAAATATTACGATATCCCGCAAAACCGGCAGGGCGTGCCAACATTGATTGTTGGCGATACAATTCTGGTGGGCGACCAAGAAATTCCCGCCGAATTTCCGGGCATCGTGGAAAAAGGGCTTGCCGATGGCGGCATCGACTGGCCCTCTTTGCCCGATTTGGTCATCCCGCCGACGGCCACGCCCGCGCCCGCCGATAGCGGTTCGGAACAAACCACCGCCACCCCGACCGCCATCACTGCGGCAGCCAGCAACCTCACTGCCGATACACAAATTCCCGACCGCACGGCAGAAGCCACCGGCGAAGACCCCATCGGCATCGCCATCGCATGGGGATTGATGGTTGTGATGCTGCTCGCGTTGGGATACGCTGCGTGGCGGCTGGCGATGCATTGGCAAGACGTTTCAGACTTGATGGCGCAAACCGTCAGCGCAAACCAAGCCATAAAACATTGGGCTATTCCATTGTTGGCAATTCTTGGAATTGGCGTGGCCGCATATTTGAGCTACATCGAAATTACCAGCGCCACAGCGGTGTGCGGCCCCATTGGGCACTGCAACGAAGTACAAGCCAGCCCGTATGCCAAAATTCTTGGCATTCCGGTGGCAGTGCTGGGGCTGATAAACTATGCGGCGCTCATCGTCCTGTGGTTCGGGGTGCGCGCAAAAAATGTGACCATTGCAGGTTGGTCGGCGGTGCTGATACTGGCGATGACAGTGTTTGGCGTTCTCTTTTCAATTTATCTGACATACGTCGAACTGTATCTGATAAACGCCGTCTGCGCATGGTGTATGACATCGGCGCTGATAACCACCATTTTAATGCTGATAGCCCTCGCCGGTACAACCGGCTTGCCATACGATGACGACACCCCGTCAGAAACAACGGTTTGACCGGAAAAACACCCCCGCCGGATATTCTCGACGGGGGTGTTTATTTTCACGCAGCGACTGCCTTCGTTTCATCCGAATGCGACGATTCCTCTTGCCGGGCGTGCTGTACCCGCACCAAAAAGACCGGGCACGGCGCGTGCTCCAAAATTTTGGTGGCCACGCTGCCATAAATCCAGCGGCTCAATCCCGACCGGCCGTGTGTGCTCATCACAATCAAATCTACCTCATCACGTATCGCCTGGTCGATGATAGCGTCTGCCACACTGCCTTCGAGCAATTTATAGTGAACCCGCACACCAATTTGCTGTAACTCGTGCTGAGTTGCCCGCAAATACGTATTGGCCTCTTTTTCCTCCATCGAAATTAAACTTTGATAGGTTGTCGCCCCAAAATCAGACATCATAATGATGGGTTGCACAACCCGAATCAGCTCAATTTCGGCATCAAACTTCTGCGCCAACTCGATGGCATAGGGTAACGCCCGCTCGGCAAATTCAGAACCATCCAGTGTAACCATTATTCGCTTTATCATTGGTCACCTCCTGAACTTCAGTGTTCATTTTGCCACGATGAAATTGTAATGTTCTTCACATACATTGTACCATATTCCCATGCCACATTCAAGAAATTTTCAAAAATACGTTCGTGACGCCACTTGACATCCAAAACGTTTTGGTTTATACTGGAACTGCATCCAAAACGTTTTGGAACGTTACCCAGAGGCACAATGGCAGTCACGATAAAAGATGTCGCAGAACGAGTCGGGCGTTCGATTACAACCGTCTCTCGCGCATTGAACGACTACGACGACGTAAACGAAAAAACCCGCCAGCGCATCAAACAGGTTGCGGCCGAAATGGGCTATCAGCCCAGCAGTATCGCGCAGCAATTGCGCAAACGCCGCACCGATACGCTGGGGTTCATCATGCCCACATACGGCCCCCGTTTTTCCGACCCCTTTTTCAGCGAATTTCTCGCCGGTGTCGGTAACACCGCCGCCAAAAGCGGCTTTGACCTTTTGGTTGCAACCCGCCCCCCGGGAGAAGAAGAACTTGACGCATACATCCGAAATATTCAAAGCCGCCGCGTAGACGGTTTTATCATTGTTCGCACCCGCCGAAACGACCCGCGCATAACACTCCTCCAAGAGCACAACTATCCGTTTGCCGTGTTCGGACGCACAGAAAAACACAACAACTTCCCGTTGGTGGACGAAAACAGCGAACTGGGCATGCAACTGGTGGTGAACCATCTGGTTGAACAAGGGCACAAACGCATTGGCTATATTGCCGCCCCCGAAGACCTGATGTTCGCACAGTATCGCTGGCAAGGGTTCAAAACCACGCTGGCTGCTCACAAATTACCACTCAACCCGGCGTGGGTTATGCGCGGAGATTTGACTCAGCGCTCCGGCAAACGGCTGACACACCAATTGTTATCCCTTCCGGAACCACCCACCGCCATCGTTGCCAGCAACGATTTGATGGCCATCGGCGCATTAACCGCCGCCCAAGAATTGGGTTTAACCGTCGGGCGTGATGTAGCCATCACCGGCTTCGACGATATTCCATGGTCAGAAAACACCCACCCACCGCTAACCACCGTGCGCCAACCCATTTATCAAATCGGCGCATTGGTTACAGAAATGTTAATTTCCACAATTCACGGAGAAACACCCGCCAAAGGCCGGGTATTGCTCCAACCATCGTTAATTGTACGCGCATCGAGTGCGCCCCGATAAAGGAGGTGGTAGTCGCACAAAGTCCCCAAACATACAGTTATCTTATCGAAAAAATTTACAACACTTAACAAGGAGTGAAAAAGCGATGTCAAAAAAATTAATTCTCATCATCACCGTGGTGGCCATTTTTAGCCTGTTTGCGATGCCCGCTGCAGCACAAAGCCCCACCTGCGCCGACGAATACACCGTGCAGGCCGCCGACTGGCTGTCGAAACTGTCCGACCGCTATTTTGGCAGCATTTATGCCTATCCGGCCATTGTGGATGCCACAAACTTGATGGCACAGTCTGATGACACATTCACCAAAATTGTCAATCCCGACGAAATCGAAGTTGGGCAAAAGTTATGCATTCCCGACAAAGCTGTTGCCGAAGATTACCTGAACCCCAAAGTTGGCGACAAGCAACTGGTTGAATTCTGGACGACCGACAACGAAGCAGAACGCGTAGCCGTTTACGAAGCCGTCGCACAAAAATATATGGCCGCCAACCCCAACGTTGAAGTTCGCATCATTCCCATCGAAGAAGGTGGCATTTCCCAACGTATGACCATCGCCGTGGCAGCCAACCGTACCCCGGACATCGTTCGGATGGGTATCGAGCGCGTAGCCGCATTCTCTGCCGATGGCATTCTGGATGAAGATGCAGCCGAAGCCGTCATCAACAGCATCGGCATGGACGACTTCCGCACCGGCCCGCTGAACATGGTCGTCGACCCGGCCACCGGCAAGCACGCCGCCGTACCGTATGATGGCTGGATTCAGGCAATCTGGTACCGGCAAGATGAATTCAACAAACTCGGCCTGGATGCACCCACCAGCTGGGACAGCATCAAAGCCGCTTGCGAAGCCATTCCCGGCAACGATGGTTTCCTGTATGGCATCACCCTCGGCACCGACCCGGCTCAAAATTATGACCAACAGGTTTTTGAACAATTCGCAATTTCAAACAACGCTTGGCCATTCGATGAAAATGGCAATGTAACATTCAACACCCCCGAAATGATTGAAACCCTGCGCTATTACGCCAGCCTGCAAGATTGCGCCACCCCCGGCCCGCAATACTGGCGCGGCGCACGCGAAGCCTACGAATACGACCAAGCGGCAATGCTCTTCTACTCCACCTACATCATGGACGACTTGGTTGACGGCTCCGGCCTCGAAGGTGGCGGCAAAGTCGAATTGCCGACTCCCGACCTCGCCGCGCGCACCGGCTTCGCCCCGCTCATCGAAGGCCCCAGCGGCAATAAAGCCAGCTACGGCCAGCTCGTGACCCTCGGCATCCTCAAAGGCGCCGACCCCGCCGCGCAAGACGTGGTGAAATTCTTCCTGACCGAAGGTTATCAGGACGTGCTCGGCTTGGCACCGTTCGGTAAAGTTCCCGTGCTGAAAAGCGCTGTGGACGGCTGGAAAAACAGCAGCGAATACTTCGCCAATTATGACCCGACCACACTGGAACAGATTGCCAACGGTTACGACTCGATGCAACGCTGGCTCTTCCGCCCCGATTATGACGCAACAGAACGCGCTGTCATCGGTGACATCGAAGGCCGGTTGCTCGTCCCGCAGGTTATCAGTGCCATCACACTGGAAGGCAGTATGACTCCCGAAGAAGGCGCAGCATTCTTGCAAGACCAAGTTGAACAACTGCTCGCCGAACGGCAAGCACAATAAACTGTAACCATATTGGGGGCAGAGCATGTCTCTGTCCCCAATTGGTTAATTGGTTATTGGCGATTAGAGATTGGTTAATTGCAATTTCCGCATAACCCCCAACCTCTAATCTCTAATAACCAATCGCCAACCAACCTCCCACCGAGAAGGAGTGTCGTATGACCACATCCACCCGCCCCGGAAAATTTAACTCGATGCAAGCCAAAGAAGCGCGGTTTGCATGGCTGCTCATTTCGCCCACAGCTTTCATTGTTTTCGGTTTGGTACTTTTCCCGGCAATTTTCAGCATTTGGATCAGTTTTGCCAACGTCAGTCTCAGCAATTTGAACAACGTTTTCAGCGCACCATATGTCGGGTTCAGCAATTACACCAAAGTATTCAACGATTTCGCCTTTAAATACCACGACATCACCAATATGGGCGCAGCCGTCACCAGTGTTGTCTATTCATTCTCGGCCACCATTCTTGCCGTTCTTCTGGGGCTGATTGCCTCGCTGCTGTTAAACCAGCCATTTAAAGGGCGCGGCGCGCTGCGGGCACTTTTTCTCTTCTCATACATCGCACCGATTGTCAGCGTCGCATTCGTTTGGCGCTGGATGCTCGACCCGAAACCGTCCGGCGTCATCAACTACCTG
>JANTHQ010000112.1 GCA_024762375.1 Anaerolineaceae bacterium | reverse complement strand
GTCCCAACGGACGTTTGATGGTGGTAACATGCGATTTCATCACACCAAACTACTGTTCATTCAAAACTTTCAGCAATTGGTCCAGCGCGGATTTCATTTTGTCGAGTTCATCGCCATAGGTGGCCCAGTCTTGCAATTGCAATGCTTTTTGTGCAGCCTCGTAATGTGCCGAGGCTGATTCGGCGAGCTGGCGGACGGTTTGGTCAGCCAGCGGTGATGTCACTGCCGTAGAAGGCTGCTCGCCACCGGTCTCCGGCGACGAAACCGTTTGCCCCTGGAATGTGCCGAGTAATTTTGCCAGCCCCTCTGCCAGTGTGTTCGCCATAATCACTTGGTCGCCACTGGCGATGATAACTCGTTTCAATTCGGGGATGCGCCCGGATTCGGCTTGCAGATATATCGGTTCCACATATAACAATGCGTCGCCCAGCGGCAGCACCAGCAGATTACCGCGAATGACCTGTGAACCACCCTGGTCCCACAGCGAGAATTGCGCCGAGATTTCCGGGTCTTGGTCAATGCGGGCTTCTAATTGCAACGGCCCGAAAACGAGCTCGCGTTTGGGCAAGCGGTACGATACCAGTTCACCATAGTGTTCGCCATCAGAGCGGGCGGCAAACCATGCCACTAAGTTATCTTTGTTGTGCGGCGTCAGCGGTTGGAACAGTAAAAATTCTTCGTTCGTTTCGCCGGGCAAACGGGCAATCACAAAATACGGTTCAACCGGCTGGGTGTTTCCGGAAAAATTCTCTTGCGGAATTGCCCACAAGTCTTCTTTGTTATAGAAGACGTTGGGGTCTCGCATGTGGTAGGTTTGATACAGATTGACCTGCACTTTAAATAATCCTTCGGGGTAACGGATATGACTGCGCAGCGTTTCCGGCAATTCAGAAACCGGCTTGAAAATCCCGGGGAAAATACGGTTATATGTTTGCGCCAACGGGTCATTCGGGTCGAAAAGATAGAAAGTTACCGTGCCGTTATAGGGGTCAATCACAGCTTTGACAGAATTGCGAATGTAGTTAAATTGCCCGGCGGTTCGAGCCGAGTAGGGGTACAGGTTGGAAATAGTGTACGCATCCTGAATCCAGTAGAGTCGCCCGTCGTCACCCAAAACGATGTACGGGTCGTCATCATATTCTAAAAACGGGGCGATGGTGCGCACACGCGTTTGAATCTCGCGGTGGAACATGATGCGACTGGCGTTGGTGATGTCGCTGCTGAGAATGATGTTGCTGTCGCCCAGACGGAAGGCAAATGCCAGCCGGTTGAGATAGCTGTTCAATGGCACACCACCCAGCCCGTCATATTGGGTATATACCGATTTGTCGCCTTCACCGGGATAGTCAAATTCGCGTTCGTTGGTTTTCACAAACACATAATCGGTGGTGCTTTCGCCATAATAGATTTCGGGACGATTGACCGTCAAATCAACCGATGATTTCGGCGGCAGGTCTTTTATCCACAAATTGGGCAGCCCCTCGGATGTCACCTCGTTGACCGGGTTCATCACAACGCCGTAACCGTGGGTAAATTGCAGTTTTTGGTTCACCCATGTGGGTGATTGCAACTGCGCTTTTTCCAACTCGCGCGCAGAAATTGCCACCTGCCGGTATTGTCCGTTGATGGTGTAGCGGTCGAGATCCACATCGTTAAATGTGTAATAGAGCCGCAATTCCTGTAACTGCCGGAATGTTTGCAGCAACGGGCGATAATCCCACAGACGGATGTTGTTCAGGGTATCAGCATTACTTTCTAATTCTGCCGCCGCCAAATTTTTCAATGAATCGAATTCGGTTTCCTGCACTTTTGTCAGGTTATAGGCCCGGTTGGTGAATTCAATATCGTGGGCGATGTATGGCGCTTCACGCTGCAACTCGTTCGGTTCCACCACAAAACGCTGCACCGCACCGGGAACCACACCGCGCAGTAAAAATCCCCCCACCAGCCAGATGAAAATCGCTGCCAGTGGAAAAACATTTCGGCGAATGAAAATGTTGATAACCAACAGCAACGCCGATACAGCCGCCACGCCCATCATAATGCGCAGCACAGGCAACACCACGTTGATATCGGTGTAACTCGCGCCGAAAACCACGCCACGGTTGCTGTACATCAACCCGAACCCGTCGAGCCAGTGCCCCCATGCAAACGCAATAAATATCAGCGCACCGATGACAGACAGATGCAGTTGCGCATACGGCAACAAAACGAATCGTCCTTCTTCCAGATTATCGCGCTGCTCCAGCAAATAAATTCCCGCTGCGCCGAATAATGATAGAAAGAGCACAATTACCAGCCAACCCTGCAGAAATTTCATCAGCGGCAGGGTGAAGATATAAAAACCCACATCCATCCCGAAAATCGGGTCGGCAATGTTGAACGAAACCTGTTTCAGGTATTCCAGCACTGTCAGCCAGTTTGCCGATGCCGTCGAACCAACCATCCATGCCAGCAGCAGTGCCACGGCCAACACCACATAGGTGACCATCTTTTGCGCTACCAGCGTTTCATCGCTGAAAAAGAGGGTGTTTCGCTTTACTTGCCAACGGGCAATGGCCGTATTCGCCAAAAACAGGATGACAAAAACCACTGCCGCCACCAAAAATGTGAGGACTTTGGTGGAAAGCTCGGTGGTGAAAATTTGCCGGTATCCCACGGCCTGAAACCACAACCAATCGGTATATAGCTGTACCACCCGATTAAAACTGACAAAAACGATGAAAATGATAAAAGCGGTAACCCAAAATCGCCCTGAAATGCGGGGAATATTTTCGCCGGAAACATTGAATTCCCGGTCACTGCCGGGTTGCTGCGCTGCCATAAATTTTTCTCCTCGATACACTGATTGTGCATTTTCTCTATCAATAATTGTATGTAAAGCCGATTGGAGTGCAAAAAGCGCACATCTAAAATGATTTTTTTAAGGTTGTAACCGTATCTATTTTGCCGATCTCCCGTCTGTGACTGTGGAGGTTTATTAATTTATCTGATAGGAGGATTATATGAGACGTATCTTTCATTGGCGACCGTTGTTTGCAAAACAGCGGTGGCTCTTCGGTTTTGTCGCACTGATTGCACTTTTTTTCGCTGTGTTTTTGCTGGCCACACCGACCAAAACACAAGCCAAGTCGAGTTATCTCGCCGCCGCCAATGCCGCATACCCCAACATTACCGGCTCCCGGCTGGATGGCTGTACCTTGTGTCACACCGGTACGCCGTCAGAAAACAACTTGAACAGTTACGCCACCGATTACCGCACCAACAGCCACAATTTTGCGGCGATTGAAGGGCTGGACTCGGACGGTGACGGGTTCACCAACCTCGCCGAAATTCAGGCGCTCACCTTCCCCGGTGATGCCGCCGACCATCCCGGCTCGCCGACGCCCGACCCCAGCACAACCCCCACCGTTGCGCCAAACACGGGCGACTTTTTTGTGTATCTGCCGCTGGTGTTGAAAGGTTTTCCTGAACTGCCCACACCCACTCCGGACCCCACATCACCCGCCCCGACCGCCACCCCGGTGACAACAGGCACACCGCCACCCACCGGCAGCATCCCGCCACCCGCGGGGATGGGCAATCCACCCGCCGGAAACGGGCAGTACACCATCATCGCATGGAACGATTTGGGGATGCACTGCATGGATCCCAGTTTTGAGGATTTCGCCGTGCTGCCGCCGTTCAATACCCTGTGGGCGCAGGTGGTTCGGCGCGGGCACGAACCGGATATCGTCACCAATGTGACGGTGGAATACCGCGTGCTGAGCAATACCGAATCTGCCAGCAAAACGAATTTCTGGGATTATGCCCAGCAGCTCTTCGGATTGGCGCAGCCGCTGGCGCAAAATGTCGGGTTGAAAGGCTTTGGGTTGAGCGGGGAAATGGATCCCGCCGGTGACCATTATATCGCCGAAGGCATCCCGCTGACGGAGTTCCGTGATGATTATCCGAATACCCCCTACCCATATCAGGTAGCGGAAGTGATTGCGAAAGATAATGCCGGCAACATTCTCGCCAGCACACAGACGGTTATCCCCGTTTCTACCGAATTGCACTGCGAATATTGTCACGATGACCGTGGGCAAGCCAATCCCGACATCGCTACCGGAAAAGTGAAACAAAACATTTTGACCCTGCACGACCGAGCAGAAGGCACCGATTTGATGTCGCAGCGACCGGTGCTGTGTGCCAGTTGTCACAGTTCCAACGCGCTGGGCACATCCGGCGAACCGGGGCTGGGCAGTTTGTCGCATGTTATGCACGATAAACATCAGTCCATCGACGACGGCACGATGGAAGGCACATGTTACAGTTGCCATCCGGGGCCGTCCACCAGTTGTTTACGCGGCACGATGGCGGCAGCCGGCGAAACGTGCCAAAGCTGCCATGGCAACATGGCCGATGTCGCCAATCCGGCGCGCAATCCGTGGTTCGATATGCCGCGCTGCGGCCAGTGCCACGATTCTGCCCACAGCGAAAATCCGGGCACGCTATACCGATTCTCGACCGGGCACAAGGGCATTTACTGCCAAGCGTGTCACGGCAGTCAGCACGCCATCTACCCCGCCAGCACCGAAAACGACAACGTGCAATCGATTTTGTTGCAGGGGCACGCCGGGACGATTGATACCTGTACCGTGTGTCACACCAACAACCCCGACCGCAACGAAGGCCCCCATCACGGTGATGGTGGCGGCGGTGATGACCATATCACGCTGTCTGCCACAACGGGCATCAATCCGGCATCACTGCCGCCGGTACTGCTCGATATTGAACCGTAATCGGTTACCGGAGATTGGTTATTGGTTGTTGGCTGGATTAATCCTCCAATTTCCAATAACCAATCTCCGCTTTTGCTCCCCGTTCCGCAAGCCATATAATAGCAATCAGCGTTCAGCATTCAGCGCTCAGTCCCAAACTGATGGCTGAACGCTGACAACTGACTGCTGATGGCTGACACATGTCCGAAAAACAATCCACAATTCCATATCTGCTGCTGACGCTGGCGCTAGCGATTTTCGCCATTGCGCCGCTGACATATCCCGGTTATTTCGAAACCCATGCAGGTTTCACCGCGCTGTGGGCAATCGATTCGCTGCGCGAAAATCTATTCAACCTGCACTGGGTTCCGCCGCTCACCGGCTTCGATGCCCTGCGCAGCGGCGGGCTGCTGCCGTATTATCTGGCGGCGATTTTGCCCCTGCCCGCGCTGGCAGCGATGAAAACCGTTTCCGCGCTCGGCATTTTGGCGGGCGCAAGCGGGCTGTATCTGTGGCTGAAAAGCTGGCTCGGCGCAAAAGGGGCGACGGTCGCCGCGCTGGCATACATTTACGCCCCGTTTTTGACTGCTGCGCTGCTGGTGCGCGGCGCATTCGGCGAATCGTTTTTCTGGGGCGTGCTGCCGTGGGCGCTGCTGGCGGCAACCTATCTGGTTGCCAGCCCGACCCTGCCCGTGATGGCGATTGCGGTGGTTTTCTGGGCGGCGCTCGGGTTGAGTCATCTCGGGCTGGGCGTGTGGGCGTGGGTGATGTTGGTAGCGATGCAGGTTGGTTTCCATCGCCCGCAATCACGCCCACCGATTGCCATGTCCGCCATTGGGCTGGCGATTGCCGCCGCCATCACCGTGCCGCGCGCGCTGGCCGCCGCCGCGCCGAGTCTGCCAAATCCGGCTGACCATCTGGTGTATCCGGCGCAGTTGCTCGCACCGTTTTGGGGGTTCGGGGTGTCTGTTCCCGGCTGGCAGGATGGGCTGACCTTCAGTTTGGGTTTCGCCGCGATTGCGCTGGCGCTGGTATCCATCTTCATCTGGAAAAATGGGAAAGACCCGCGCCCATGGTTTTTCATCGGCACGGCAACGGCGGTGATTGTGCTGGTTCTGCCGTGGATGCGCTGGCTGTGGCAATTGCCCACTGTACAAAGTTCGCTGGCATACCCGTGGCAACTGCTCGGATTCGCCGCGTTGGCGCTGGCAGTGCTGGCAGGTATCAGTTTCTGGCTGGAACCGCGCATGAATCACACACCGATTTTCGCCGCCGCGTTGCTGGTGGTGCTCATTCCGGCATATCCCCATTTGGAACCGAAATTCGTCACCATTCCCATTCCCGCCGCGCCGGAAGCCGTTTTCGGCGAAAACGCCATCCTGCTGATTGACCATCAATTTGAGGTGCAGAACCCCGTCAAACAGACGGATGACCTGCACCCCGTCGAGCCGTTCATCCCGCTGAAAGATGCCGCGCCGTTGCAACCGGGCGACACGTTCTATCTGACCGTCCACTGGCAGGCGGTGAATCCGCCGCAAAAAAGCCTGAAGATTTTCGGGCATTTGGTGGATGGCGAGGGAAATCTCATCACCCAAATTGATGTGCTGCCGCAAAACGGCGACCGCCCCACCGACACGTGGCTGCCCGGCGAGTTGATTGCCGACCGGTACACCTTCACCCTG
>JANTHQ010000111.1 GCA_024762375.1 Anaerolineaceae bacterium | reverse complement strand
TCCGCGCATTTTCATCAGCGAATTGCGTGTCGGCGATTTATCGCCCGCAACACAGCAAATTATTCGGTCATACACCGATACCGTCACGTCAGACCCGGTGGATGCGCTGAATTTGGACGATGGCACGGCAGTGGATGCTTTTTTGCACCAATCGTTATGGCGAACTCCCACCTGGGACGACTATCAGCAATTGGCAGCCGAAAGCGAATATGCCGCATGGGTAATTTACAATCGTTACTACCTCAATCATTTTACCATCAGCGTGCATAATTTACCACCGGGATACAACACAATTGCCGATTTTAACCGCTTTTTGGAAAAACATGGATTTCAATTGAATGACGCAGGGGGAAAAGCCAAAACCAGTGCCGACGGCTTGTTGATTCAAAGTTCCACCGTCGCCGAAATGGTGGACGCGGAATTTGCTGATGGAGCGGGGGGAACGGTGGTCAAACGCATTTCGGGGTCATACGTGGAGTTCGCCGAGCGGCGGCCATTACCCGAATTTCAGCATTTGCCCCAAAACGCCCTCACGCGGGCGCACCGGCGGGAGGGATTTGAGGCCGCCAACGCCGACAAGATTTTCGAAAGCACCTACAGCACCCAAACCCAAAAACGCACCGACCATTAACCGCGTCGGTGCATTTTGCTCGAATTTCAATGGTAAATTTACGTCACTTCTGCCGGTTGGGTTTCGGTTTTTTGTGGCACAGCAGGCAATGAAAACCCGAACATGCAGCCTGATTCGGGGGCGGGTTTGTTTTTAGCCCGCACTCGGCCACCATGTTTTTCGGCGATGCGGCGAACGATTGAAAGTCCCAACCCATGGCCGGTTCGGGTTTTTTGTTGGTGGTGTTCATCAAAAATCGTTTCACAAACATCCGGCGATAATCCGCGCCCGTTGTCTGACACCCAAAACCACACATAGCCGTTTTCCAGTGTGGAAGACAGTGTTATAACGGGCGGTGTGCCGCCGTATTTTATGGCATTGCTGAGTAGATTTTCCCAAATCTCTTCAACCCAGGGCGCATACCCCAGTGCAACATGCCATTCATCCGGCAAAATGATTGTCGCCTGCCGCTGGGTGATGAGTGTGGTTAACCGTCGCTGCGCCTGCGATACGAGTTGCGCCGTGTCCACCGGAACCAAACTGACATCCTCTTGCCGAATTGTAGCCATCAGCAATAATTCATCGATGATGTGCCCCATCTTTCGGGCTGTCTGGTCAATTTTTTGAGCATGCGCCACTTGAGATTCCGATGCGCCCATTTCAGACAATTCCAGCAACAGCACATCCACATAACCGATAATAATGCTGAGCGGATTTTTCAAATCGTGCGCCACCGTGTGAGAAAATGCGTCCAGCTCGTTGATCAGTTGTTCGCGACGGATAATTTCAGTGCGCAATTGCTCATTCGAGAGTTGCAGGGCCGCCTGCGATTGCTTTTGGCGGGTTGTATCTCGAAAAACCACCACCCACCCAATGAGTACATTCCCTTGCTCAAAAATGGGCGAAACCCGCCACTCAAAATAGCGCGTGTCGCCATCAATCACCATCACCTGTTCGCCCTGTGTTTCAAAACCGCGTTCCAACGCCTGCACCAATTCTGTCCACAGCGGCAGGTAAATTGTAGCCCGTTGCCCGACCATATCCTGCTCATGAAATCCGATGATGGTTTCTGCAATCGGATTCAGGTCAATAATGTGCCCGCGGGTATCCAGCACCATTACTCCGTTGCGCATATTGTTGATGATGGTATCGCGGGCAATGGGCACGATATCCATCAACTGATAGCGCATTGTGCCCCAAAATACCACCAATCCCCCAATGACAAACAAAAATGGCGTCACATCGGGGATGGGCGTTTTTCCCCAATTTAGCACCAATTTCGAAACATAAAATGCGTTTCCGGCCCACGGAATGAGCGAAAACGCCAGCAGCGTGAGGATTTGGCGACGGTACAAACGTTGGGCACGCAAAAATGTGTGGATGAGCAAAATGGTACTGGCAATGAACAATATATACGAATAGATGGTGTTAAACCAGAACCACCAGCCGTAATTTACCACCCGCAAAAAGATGGTGCCATTATAAACCAATTCCGAACTGCGCTCGAAAAAATGATGCCAATTGTTGGTTTGGGAAATGATATAGCCGGTAATCGGCTCAATGGCCAAAATAGCAATAACTTTGGGTGTGAGCCAACGCCGATAGCCCGTATACTGCAATACCGTCACCAGCCACAGGGTTGCCACCGGCACAACACCCAAATTTTTGATATTGCGGCCAAATACTTTCGTGGCTTCATCTGCGCCGGCGAGTTGCAGCGCATAGCCCGCCGCCCACACCGCCAGCGATAGCAACAGCAAAGACAAAGCAATACCGGAAAGCGTTTTTTGCCGACGCCAACTAAAATATGCGGCAAGAAACGTAATCAGTGCGCCAGTCAGCAATGGTATGGTGTATGGTGTATGTTGCCAAGTCATAGTGACACCCAAAAAGTCAGACCACAGAAAGGTGGTTAATTATAGCCTTTTTTGAGTGTCTCGTAAAAAATTTGTTCAGTTCATATGAAAATAGTTATAGACAAATTCCGTGAAAGTGGTTGGCGGTTTACCCAAAAGCCACGTCAGCACCCGACCGTTTCCCCAAAATCCGAACCGGTCATAATAGCGAAACATCTTCAGCAGCGTTTCAATCTGATATTCCCCCAACCCGGCGGCGCGGGCCTGCGCTTCCCATGCCAAAAGTGATTGCTGTTCAACCCGCACCGTCCGTCCCAGCGATTCGCTCAGCACGGCCGCCACCTCCGTTTGCGATAGCCGCTCATCGGTTGCCAATTCGTATGTGCCGCCGACGTGCGATTCCGGCGCAGAGAAAATCGCCGCCACAGCCGCCGCCACATCTGCCAAATCAACCATGCCCAGCCGCGTACCGGCACTGTACGGCACGGGGTACACGCCGTCCACCGAAATTCGCTGCCGGTGCGCCAGTACATTTTGCATATACGCCGCCGGTTGGACGATGGTAAACGGCACGCCGGATTGAAAAAGATAACCTTCCACCCGCATTTTCTCCCAGTGATGGGGCATTTCTGCCACCTGCGGGTGCAGCACCGAGTGATACACGAAATGCCCCACCCCCGCCTGCGCCGCCGCATCAATGATGGTTTTGCCGATGGAAAATTCGCGCGGGTGCATGTTTGGACAAATATGGTACACGGCTCGTACACCGTGCACCGCCGCCGACACATCCGCCGCGTGTTCCAAATCGCCGACCGGCGTTTCTGTCGCACCCAGTTGACGCAATTCCGCCTGCTGTTCCGCCCGCCGAACCATCGCCCGCACAGCGTGCCCCTCTGCCGCCAATTGCCGTACGATTGCTTTTCCCGTTTTTCCCGCCGCACCTGTGACCAAAATCATTTTCGCCTCCACTACCAGCGCTGATGCACCTGCGGCTTGATTTTTTCATCATACAGCGCGCGAAGTTTCGCCATCGTTTCATCGCTGAACGGGGGGAAATCGGCAGCGCGGGCGTTATCTTCTGCCTGCCGGCGATTTTTCGCACCGGGGATAACCGTGCTCACCGCATCGAACATCAAAATCCAGCGCAGCGCGAATTGCGCCATCGTCATTCCGGCGGGAACCAGCGGGCGAATTTCCTCCACAGCCGACAGTCCGGTTTCAAAATCCACCCCGGCGAATGTTTCGCCGACATCGAACGCCTCGCCGTGCCGATTGAAATTGCGGTGGTCGTCGGCGGAAAACGTTGTTTCGCGGGTCATTTTTCCGGTCAGCAATCCGCTGGCAAGCGGCACCCGGGCCAGAATCGCCACATTTTTCTTTTTCGCCAAATCGAAAAAGAGGTCGGCAGGACGCTGGCGGAAAATATTGAAAATGATTTGCACGCTTTTCACGTTGGGATATTCAATTGCTTTGATGGCTTCTTCCACTTTTTCCACACTCACGCCATAATGCCGAATTTTCCCCGCCTGCACCAAATCATCCATCACGCCGAACACCTCCGGCATGTAATAGACTTCGGTGGGCGGGCAGTGCAATTGCACCAAATCGAGCGCATCCACCGCCAGATTTTTCAGGCTGCGTTCCACAAATGCGGTCAGATTTTCGCGGTTATATCCCGCCGCCACATGCGGGTCGAGCCGCCGCCCGGCTTTGGTGACCACATGAATTTCTTCGGGCCGTTCTTTCAAAACCTGTGCAATCAGCCGCTCACTGCGCCCGTCGCCATACACATCTGCGGTGTCGATAAAATTGACGCCGTGGTCAATCGCGGTGCGCAGCGCATCGAGCGCATCGGTTTCGCTGACGTGCCCCCATGCCCCACCGATTGCCCACGCGCCGAATCCCACCGCCGACACCTGCCAGCCGGTTCGCCCAAATGTGCGATACTCCATCATTCTCCTCCATTTTGCTGTTTCAATTTTAACGCTACAATCAAATGATAGCATAAACTGTCTGAAACGAGAAAGCGTATGATGAAACTATCCCGTATATCCGCTGTGATGATTTTTGCGATGGCGATGGCACTGTTCGCCGGATTGAGCCTTTCCCGCGCCGAACCGCCCCCGCCCGCGCCCCAACTTTCGGTGGCGGCGCGCGCCAAAATCGACCCGCGCCTGCTCCATATCATAACCACAGAAAACACCCGCACATCGGTCATCATCGAGATGGAAACCCAACCGGTGCTGCCGCGATTTCCGGCTGGCACCGATGCGCTGACTCGTCGCAATACGGTTCGGCAAACGCTGCAAGCCACCGCCGAGGCGAGTCAAGCCGGTGTGCGCGCCGAATTGTCTGCCGCTGCCGCGCGCGGTAATGCCGCCGATATTCGCCCGCTGTGGATTGTGAACGCGGTGGCGGCATCCGTTTCCAGCGAAACGCTGGTCTCGCTGGCGCAGCGTCCCGATGTGGCGCGCATCCGCCCGGATGAAACCATCACCCTGCCGCCGTTTTCGGCAGCGGAAATTGGACGCACGCCCGGCACGCTCGAATGGGGCATCGAAAAAATCGGCGCGCCGGAGGTGTGGCAAACGCTGGGCGTCACCGGCGATGGGGTGGTCGTCGCCAACATTGATACCGGGGTGGATTATCTGCATCCCGCGCTGAAAACGCGCTATCGCGGTTATATCAACGATACCGTGCCGCCGCAAAACAGCGGCAACTGGTTCGATGCAACCGGCGATGGCGCAGTCTATCCGGTGGACACCAACGGGCACGGCACGCACACAATGGGCACGATGGTCGGGCAGGATGGCATCGGGGTGGCGCCGGGGGCGCGCTGGATTGCGGTGCGGGCGTTCAATAGCAATGGGCAGGCGGCGGAAAGTTGGCTGCACGCCGCGTTTGAATGGGTGCTCGCCCCCAATGGCGACCCCGCGCTCGCGCCGGATGTGGTCAACAATTCATGGTCAAACGGCGACGGTGGCACCGAAGCGTTCACCACCGATATTGCCAATTTGAATGCGGCGGGCATCATCGCCGTTTTTTCGGCGGGAAACAGTGGTTCGGCGGCGGGCACAGTCGGCGCGCCGGGCAGTTATCCCGATGCGCTGGCTGTTGGCGCGACCGATATCGATGACCTGATTGCCTATTTTTCCGGGCGCGGTCCGTCGCCGTTCGGGGTCGTCAAACCGGATGTGTCTGCGCCGGGGGTGAATGTGGTTTCGGCACTGCCGGGCGGCACGTTTGGCGCATACAATGGCACATCGATGGCTGCGCCACATGTGGCGGGAACCATCGCGCTGATGAAAGCCGCCAATCCCGCACTGGTTTTCACCGATGCACGCCGCATTCTGACCGAAACTGCGCTGGCGCTGGGCAATTCCATCCCCAACAATAATTACGGCTGGGGCAGAATTGATTCATTGGCGGCAGTCGAACTCGCGCTGAATGCCGGGACGGTGACCGGTCGGGTGACCAATGCCACCACCGCCGCGCCGGTCGGGTTCGGCACGGTGACATTCGCCCCGCGACACAGCGGGCTGATCGCGACCACCGCCATCGCCGCCGATGGCACATTTCGGCGGGGGGTGCTGGCGGGCGATTATGATGTGACCGCCGCCGCTTTCGGGTTTGAATCGCAGACGCACAGCGGCATTTCGGTGGTGACGGGCACGGTCATCACTGAAAATTTCGCGCTGACCCCCTTGCCCACCGGTAACATCAGCGGGCAAATCACCGAATCGGGGACGGGCACGCCGCTGACTGCCACCATCACGGTGGAAAATACGCCCGTCACCGCAACCGCACACGGCAATTTTTCGCTGGCGCTGCCCGCCGGAAGTTACACGCTGACCGTCACCGCGTGGGGGCATCGAGTGGCGCACGCCGCCGCCGTGCCCGTCTCGGTGGGCGGAAACACCATCCGCGATTTTTCGCTCGCCCCCGCCCCGACCATCCTGCTGGTGGACAGCGGCGCATGGTATAACGCCGGTCAAATCGAATTTTACCGGCA
>JANTHQ010000110.1 GCA_024762375.1 Anaerolineaceae bacterium | reverse complement strand
GAGCATGACCGATATTCCCGTCGATATCGTGCCGGTTGGATTTACATTTAATGATGAACTGCGGCTGGTTGGTGTTAAAATTTCGCCGCAAATTGCCATGGCCGGCGAAACTGTATCGGTGACTGCATATTGGCAGGTGCTGGCACCGATTGCGGAAGACTATAGCATTTTTGTGCGGTTGCGCACGCTCTCCGGCGAAACCGTCGCGCAGTTGGATACCTACCCCGGTTTGGGTACACTTTCTACCACTCAACTTTCGCCGGGCAACGTCATCGCCGACCGCTACCCCGTCACTATCGCCCCCACAGCAGATTCGCTGACACCGGCCATCGCCCAAATTTTGGTGGGATTGTACCGGTACGACCTGCCCGGTTATCCGCGCCCACCGGTGTTGGATTCGGCGGGGAATCTTTTGACCGATACGGCAGTTGGCCGGGTGAAACTTGTTCCCCGACAATGGCCCTCTGTCGCGCCGGATTACCCGCTGGCTGTCACATTCGCCAACGGAATTTCGCTGGCGGGATACGATTCCGATTGCGCGGCGGCGCATCCAAATTGCACATTGACACTCTACTGGCGTGCCGAAAGTACCCCCATGGCAGATTATCAGATTTTTGTGCAACTGTGGGATGATGCTCACCAGATTGCGGGGTTCGATGCACCGCCGCGAGATGGACGGTATCCCACCCGCCGGTGGGCGGCGGGCGAAACCATCGCAGATGTGCACGCGCTGTCTCTGCCTGCCGACCTGCCGCCGGGCAATTACCGGTTGCGGGTGGGGCTGTACCGGCTCGACACGGGCGCACGGCTTTCGGCAGCCGCAGATGGCGCGCCACTGCCCGATTTCGCGGTGGATATTCCGCTGCCGGCGCGTTGATTGCGCGGTTCGGCGGAAATGACACCCGGCGATTTCGCCATTTGGCGGTGGCACAATTCGGTGGAACGGATTATACTGTACCGGTTATCGGCAAGCCGCCGAAAATCGAAACCCATCGCAGGAATTTCACGTGAATCGAAAACAACTTTTCAACATTCTGAAAATCGTCATCAGCATTGCGCTGATTTATTGGATTTTACGGGGTATTGATGTACAAAAACTGAAAGCCGTGCTGGCAAATGCCCAAATCGGCTGGTTGGTGGTGGCGCTGGCGTTTTCGCTGGCGGGGGTGCTGGCGCGGGTAAAACGCTGGCATGTCCTGCTATCGTCGCTGGCGGTGCGCGTGCCTTTTTGGGAACTGACCCAGATTTATTTTGTGGGATTTTTGTTCAATAACCTGCTGCCCAGCGGTCTTGGCGGCGACGCTATCCGCATGATGGAACTGAATCGCCACAGCGACCGCGCCGGCGATGCCGTGACCAGTGTGCTGGTTGACCGCATGGTCGGGCTGTTCGGCTCGCTGAGTTTGGCGCTGGTGGCGCTCGTCTTTCGCTGGAATGCCGTGCCGCTGCAAATTGCCGTCACCGCGCTGGTAGCAGTGTTTGGTATCGCAGTGACGGCATTTTTGCTCATCGATACCACTGTGTATAATGCGCTGCGGAGAATTTCGCTGTTTCGCACGCTCACCGATGTGAAATTCGTCAGCGGGCTGTTTCAATCGTTTCAGGATTACAGTTTCCGCACGCTGGCGCGGGCATATGGATTTTCGCTGCTGCTCAGCGCTGCGCTCATCGGTATGAATTTTTCCATCGGCACGGCACTCGGCGCGCACATCGCGCTGGAACACTATCTGGTATTTGTGCCGCTGGCATCCATCGTGCTGATTCTGCCCATTTCTTTCGCCGGGCTGGGTGTGCGAGAGAGCGCGTACGTGTATCTGTTCGGGCAGGTGGGTGTGGCGCAAGAAATCGCACTCAGCCTGTCGCTGCTGGTGTATTTTATCGGCAATGCCATCCCCGGATTGCTGGGGGGTGTAACCTATTTGTGGCGCGGCGCGCGCGAAATCAAAACGGATGAATGACAGAGGATTTATGACAACCGACCAACTCGATTTGAGTATTGTATTACCCATTTATAATGAAGAAGAGAGTATCCCCGCGCTGAGAGAAGAATTGCCCGCCGCGCTGGATGCCATCGGCAAAAGTTACGAAATTATCTGTGTGGATGACGGCAGCCGCGATGGCACCTTCGCCGCGCTGAAAGCATGGCAGTCGCAGGATGACCGCGTGCATGTCATTCGCTTCCGCCGAAATTTTGGGCAGACGGCGGCTTTCGCTGCCGGATTCGACCGCGCGCGCGGCGATGTGGTCATCACCATGGATGCCGATTTGCAAAACGACCCCGCCGACATCCCCAAATTGCTGGCAAAAATGGACGAAGGGTTCGATGTGGTGAGCGGTTGGCGCGTGGAACGCTGGCAAGAAGGGCTGAAATCATTCATTGTGCGCAAAGTTCCATCTGCCACGGCGAACTGGCTCATTTCAAAAACGACCGGCGTTTATCTGCACGATTATGGCTGTTCGCTGAAAGCCTATCGCAATGAAGTGGTGAAAGGCATCAAACTGTATGGCGATATGCACCGATTTGTGCCCGCTATCGCCAGTTGGTTCGGGGTGACGGTGGCAGAAGTGCCGGTGACTTATCGTTCGCGGCAATTTGGAACCAGCAAATACGGCGCCGGACGCATCTTCCGGGTGCTGCTCGATTTGATGACCGTGCGGTTTCTGCTGGGTTATTCCACCCGCCCGATTCGCATTTTTGGGGCGTGGGGATTGATTTCGCTGCTGGCGGGGTTTGGTATCAGCGTTTATCTCACCATCATAAAATTGCTGTACAACGTTTCGCTTTCGGATAGACCGCTGCTGTTGATGGCGGTACTGCTGATGGTGGTCGGTATCCAACTCATCAGCATGGGCTTGCTCGGCGAATTGATGGTGCGCGTGTATTTTGAATCGCAAAACAAGCCGATTTACACTGTCCGCGAAGAATTATGAGCAACCTGAAAGCATCGCCGAAGCAGAAAACGCTTTTTGCTCGCCTGCGGAAATGGCTGGCGGCCGCGTTTGCGATGGTGACGGTGCTGGTACTGCTGGTGCTGGTATGGCGCTGGGTGATGGTGCGTTATGCGGCGCGGTACACATTTTCGGCAGATGATGCGCCCGTCCGGCGGGTGGCAATCGTTTTTGGGGCGCAGGTGTATGCGGATGGCACGCCGAGTGCCATGCTGCGCGACCGCATCGAAACGGCGGTGGCACTGTATCGCGCCGGAAATGTGCAGAAAATCATCATGAGCGGCGATAATCGGTTTGACAATTATAATGAACCGCTGGCAATGATGGCGTATGCCATCGAGCGGGGTGTGCCGCCGGAGGACATCCAACCCGATTATGCCGGACGGCGCACGTATGATACCTGCTATCGCGCCCGCGACATTTTTCAGGTAGATGCGCCGATTTTGGTGACGCAGAAGTTTCATCTGGCGCGGGCAATTTTTACCTGCCGCGCACTCGGTTTGGATGCGGTGGGTGTATCGGCTGACCGGCAGTGGTATGGTTACGGTGCACTGGGGTGGTCATCGGCGCGAGAACTGGCGGCGAGCCTGCGGGCGGCGCTGGATGTCGTTTTACGGCGGCCCGCGCCCGTGCTCGGCGAGCCGATTCCGGTCAACTGAAAATAGAGGTGGTGATGTGCATATTGTATATTATGACGAGTCTGGGGATGACGGTTTTCCGCAATACTCATCTAACTTCTTTATTCTATCAGCGGTGTATTTGCACTATTTGAATTGGCAAGCGACATTTGAGGAAATAAGAAATTTCCGCCGCGAGTTGAACGCCTCTTTCGGCATTCCGGTAAAAACCGAAATGCATATCAAACATTTCTTGCTGAATAAAAAACCATATCGTGCAATGAAACTATCTGTTCAACAGCGTCTGGATATTGTCGGACTTTTTTGTGATTTGATTGCAAATTTGGAGATAAAAATTATCAATGTTGCTATTGTCAAACCGCGAATCAGACGGCAAGATTACAAAGTGCTTGATACTGCGTTGACCTACTCCATACAACGGATTGAGAACGATTTGAATCCAACCAACAACCCACAGCAACGATTTATGATTATCAGCGATTTTGGCAGGGTGGGTGTTATGCGTCAAACCACACGGCGCATTCAGCGTATAAATTTCATTCCGTCAAAATACGGGACAGGAACATATCGCCGCGAAATCAAATCATTGATTGAAGACCCATTACCGAAAGATTCAAAAGAGTCATATTTTATTCAGTTGGCGGATTTGGTGTCGTATATTGTCAATTTGTATAGCATTGACACATTGAAAATTGGCGAATATTCAAATCGGTTGAAACCTTTTCTCACGCCGAGCGTTGTTGAGGAATGGATGGTGCGGTTGAAACCAAGTTTGAATCTTCGTGCATCAACCCGAAACCCGTATGGGGTGGTATATTATCCGCGCTAAAAAAACACCACCTACGGCGCATTCGCGCTTTCAGTGGTTCATCTATATTATAAAGGATATTTGCAAAAAAAGCAATGATTTTTTGTTGGCAACCGTGAAAAACCGAAAATTTTACATTTTACATTTTACATTTTTGATGCTGCTCGCCTTTGCCGTGCGGATTTACCGGCTTGATTTTCAGAGCATTTGGTGGGATGAAGGACACAGCATTCAGATGGCATCCGCGCCGATTGCCGAGATTCCCACCCTGCCCGGTATGGATGTGCATCCGCCGGGCTTTTTTGCCATGTTACACGGCTGGATGGCAATTTCCGGGCGCAGCGAATTCGCGTTGCGCTATCTGTCGCTGGTGTTCAGCGTGCTGACGGTGGCGCTGCTGGTGAGATTCGGGCGGCGCATGGGCGGTTGGCGGGTCGGGTTGATGGCCGGCTGGCTGGCGGCACTGTCGCCGTTTTATGTGGCATACGCGCAGGAAGTGCGCATGTATGCCGCCGTGACATTCTTCGCACTGGCGAGCATTTATTTCCAATGGGAAGTGATGTTCGGGCGGCGGGCATCGGCGCGGCGGCATGTCATTTTTTATGCGCTGTTCACTGCGGCGGCACTGTACACCCACTATTTCACCCTGTTTCTGTTGGCGGCAGAAAATCTGCTGTGGTTCGGTTGGGTGATTGCCCGCCGGCGGGAAAAATCGCGCCGGTGGGTGTGGCTTGGCGGGCAGTTGGGGGCGCTGGTGCTTTTTTTGCCGCAACTGTGGATTGCTTCTCGCCAAATTGCCGGATATGCCAACCCCAATCTGCAACCGCCGACGCTCGGTTATTTTATCGCACACAGTTGGCAGGCATACACCATCGGGCTGGCATTCGACCCCGCCCGCGCCGTGCCGTTTCTGTGGGGGATGGCAATTTTCATCATCGCAGGGGTGGCAGTTCAAAGTTTCAAGTTCAAAGTTTCAGAAAAGCAGTCAGCAATCAGCAGTCAGCAATCGGCAGTCACGACATCACGCATCGCACGTTATTTTTCATTTTTCACTATTCACTTTTCACTATTCATCATTCCTCTCGCGCTGTATTTCATCGTGCTGCAAATTCGACCGTCATACGAGCCGCGCTATATGATGCTCGTTACCCCGTCGCTTTTTTTGCTGATGGGACTGGCTTTCGCGCCGAAAAACCGGGCATCTGCGGCGATGGGGCTGGCAGTGGCGGCGATTTTTGTGCTGGGGCTGCACGGCTATTTCACCGATGAAACGTTTTTTAAAGACGATTCGGCAGGGGTGACAAACTGGCTGGCGGCAGAAACCACCGCCGATGACATCGTGCTGGTGGACGTGCCGCACCCGTTCCACTATTATGCCGACCGCATCCCCGCGCCCACTGAATATCTTTTTGTGGATGTGCACACTGCCGCCGATGTGCTGAATGCGAAAGCACGCGGCAAAAATCGGCTATATTGGGTGACATGGCGCGAAAGCGACACCGACCCGCGCGGGGTGATTCCGTTTTTGCTGTGGAAACAGGCAGGCGCGCCGCAGGGCGAAAACCGGTTTCGCGGGTATCGGGTGCAGTGGTGGCGGTTGACCGATGCGCCGTTCAGCCTGCCCACCGATTTGCCCCCCGCTGATGTGAATTTCGACAATGTGCTGCGGCTCGACGGACTGGCGTTCAGCGAATCGGTTCCGGCGGGCGGCTTCGGTTGGGTGACGGTGCATCTGTCGCTGCAACAACCCACGCCGATAGACTACAAACTTTCGCTGCGGCTGCGGGCGGCGGACGGGCGCGTGCTGGCGCAATCGGACAAATATATTCTGAACGACCGCCATTTCCGCACATCGGCGTGGGTGGTGGACGACCCCGCCCTCAATCAGACTATCAACGTGTTTTTGCTGCCGCTGGCGGATGCGGATGCGCACGGGGTGGCGACACTGGAAGCGGTGGTGTATAATGGCGCAACCGGCGATTCTATCGCTGCGTATGGTGTGCCGACCACTAACGAAGATTTTGTTTCGGCGCAGATTGGAACCGTGCAGGTTACGGAATGAGGCTGTAATTTTTTATGCGAATCTTGATTGTCAATTATGAATTTCCACCGATTGGCGCGGGCGGCGGCAAAG
>JANTHQ010000109.1 GCA_024762375.1 Anaerolineaceae bacterium | reverse complement strand
CACGTATAGTATAGGCGTAAAACTCAAACAAACTGGTTACTAAAAAGTAAGGAGGTAACAATGGTTTGGCGAAGCTATGATTTTGGTTCCCCTTGGCGTGAAATTGAACGCCTGCAACGAGAAATGAATCGTCTGTTTGCCGATTTGGCAACGGACTACACCCCGCGAGTTGCACCGGGGTATCCTGCGATGAACATTTGGACAAATGAAGAAGGTGGCGTTATCACCGCTGAATTGCCCGGATTATCACCGGATGACATCGATATTTCGGTGGTGGGCGAAACCCTCACCCTCAGCGGCGAACGTAAAGCCGACAAAGTGGGCGACGATGTGCGTTACCATCGGCAAGAACGCGGTTACGGGAAATTCAGCCGCACTATCCAATTGCCGTTCCAAGTTGATGCCGATAAAGTAGAAGCTGTTTTTGAAAAAGGTGTGCTGCACATTGCGTTGCCTCGCGCCGAAGCGGATAAACCGCGCAAAATCGCAGTGAAAACGGCATAATGAAAGCCAGTGGAGGTGCAAAAATGGCCAAAAACGCATTACAAGAAGTGAAAAAACAAGAAGTGGAAGTAATGGAAGGCACAGAACGCAGCCGCTCGGTGAAAGCCTATGTGCCGCGGGTAGATATTTACGAAACCGATGAAGCCGTGCATGTGGTTGCCGATATGCCCGGTGTGGATGAAAAATCGGTGGATATTACCCTTGAAAAGAACGTGTTGAGCATTTACGGGGAAGTCAACCCCGACAAACCGGAAAACTACAGCCTGGCGTATGCAGAATATGAAATGGGCGATTACGAGCGCAAATTCACACTTTCAGACGAAATTGACCGCGACAAAATCGAAGCCAGTGTCAAAGATGGCGTACTGCGCTTGACATTACCCAAAGCCGGCCCGGCAAAAACTCGGCGGATTCCGGTAAAAGCCGCCTAAATCGTTTGACACATGCGCTGTTGTTGCAAAAGGAGGTGATTGATATGGCACTGACCAGCTTAATCCCTTGGAAACGCGATGAAAAGCGCATTGCAGTTCACAAACCGGAAGAACCCTTCTATGAATTGCAGGAACGCATCAACCAACTGTTTGAAAGTTTCTTCGAAGACCCGTTCGGCATGGTTCCCAGCTTTGAGCAAACGCTGGCAGGATTCTCGCCGCGGGTGGATGTGACCGAAACCGATAAAGAAGTGAAAGTTGAAGCCGAACTGCCCGGCATGGATGAAAATGACATCAAGGTGACGTTTGACCGTGATGTGTTGACCATCAGCGGTGAAAAGAAAGCCGAAACAGAAGAGAAACACAAAAATTACTACCATATGGAACGCCATTACGGTTCATTCCACCGGGCCATTCCAATGCCGGTTGAGATAGATGCTGATAAAATTGATGCGAAATTCAAGAAGGGTGTTTTGACCATCACGTTACCTAAAACCAAAGAAGCCCAGGCCAGCGCGAAACATATCGCGGTCAAAAAGGCGTAAGTTTCTCCATTCTCCTCATCGGGCGAGATGATACCGGCATCTCGCCCGTTTTTGATTCACCGGCCAAAAGCGATTCCTCGGCGGTTGTTTGAACCATCGGCGGTTTAATGTTACAATAATATTGATCTGATGCCCATGTTGGCAAAAAACTCTATCGAGGCGTGAATGTCCACAAATCAACCCGAAACCACCGCCGCAAAAAACGCAGTTATGGCTTTCCAATCCGTGTCGCAATGGTTCAGCACGGCTGTGGAACGCTGGCAGCTGCCACCTCAAGCGGTGCTGCTCACCACCGCACTGATTGTCGGTGTGGGTACCGGTTATGGCGCTGTGGCATTTCGCTATTTAATCCGACTGGTAGATTGGCTGGGGTACGACTGGTTTCCATCGGTTACCCAATCGTGGGGCGTGAGTTATGTGCTCATCATCCCCACGCTGGGCGGGCTGATTGTCGGGCCGATGATTTACTTTTTTGCCCGCGAAGCCAAAGGGCACGGCGTGCCGGAAGTGATGGAGGCTGTCGCGCTGAAAGGCGGGCGCATCCGTCCCGTGGTGGCAATTGTCAAATCGCTGGCATCGTCACTATCCATCGGCAGTGGCGGTTCGGTGGGGCGAGAGGGGCCCATCGTGCAAATCGGCTCGGCGCTGGGTTCAACACTGGGACAACTGCTCCATCTTTCAGATGACCGCATTCGCAATTTGGTGGCGTGTGGCGCGGCCGGTGGTATCGCCGCCACATTTAATGCCCCCATCGCCGGAGTGATTTTCGCGCTGGAAGTAATTTTGGGCGAATTCAGCGTGCAGCGATTTGGCACGGTGGTAATTTCCGCCGTGGCGGCCAGCGCAATCGGGCGGGCGGTGTTCGGCGATGTTCCCGCGTTTGCCGTGCCGATAGAATATGGTCTGGCCAGCGCGTGGGAATATCTTTTTTATTTGGTGTTGGGCATTTTGGCTGCGCTGGTCGGCGTGATTTTTGTACGGGCGCTATACTGGTCAGAAGATGTTTTTGAACGCTGGAAATCGGTGCCGGAATGGGTGCAACCGGCCATTGGCGGGGCGTTGCTGGGCGCGATTGCGCTGCTGTACCCGCTGGTCACCGGCGTGCACTGGGAGCGCTCGCCGCAGATTTTTAACGTGGGTTATCAGGTTATTGAGCAGGCTCTATCGAACCAGCTGGCAGTTTCTGCACTGCTGGTGCTGCTGGTTTTAAAACTGATTGCCACCAGCCTGACGCTCGGCTCCGGCGGCTCCGGTGGTATTTTTGCCCCGTCACTGTTTATGGGGGCGATGCTCGGCGGGGCATTTCAATATCTCATCCAGATGATTTTTCCGGCTATCACCGCGCCGCCGGGGGCGTATGCACTGGTGGGCATGGGCGCGGTATTCGCTGCTGCGGCGCATGCGCCCATCACTGCCGTCATCATCCTGTTTGAATTGACGGGCGACTACCGCATCATTCTGCCACTGATGTTGACTGTGGTGGTGGCGACACTGGTTGCGCAACCGCTGCTAAAGGGCGAATCGATTTACACGCTGAAGTTGACACGGCGCGGCGTCAATCTGCGGCGCGGGCGAGATGTGGATGTGTTGCAGGCCGTACTGGTCGAAGAGGTAATGCGGCGCAGTGTGGATACCGTCTCTACCGACATCACACTGCCGGAATTGTCGGATATTTTTACCCGCACCCGGCATCACGGGTTAATTGTGCTGGACAAACAGGGCAAAGTGTGGGGCATCGTTACCATTACCGACCTTGACCGCGCTGTGAGCCGCAATTTGCCCCGGCGCACCACCGTTGCCGAAATCGCCACCCCGCGCGACCGGCTGCTGGTGGCATATCCCGATGAAACGATGGGCGAAGTGCTGACCCGTTTGAGCCGCCGTGGACTGGGGCGGTTGCCGGTCGTCTCGCGAGAAGACCCGGATCATCTGCTGGGTATCATTCGGCGGGCCGACATTGTGCGGGCATACAATTTGGCGCTGTCCCGGCGGGCAGAATTGCAGCACCGCGCCCGGCGCATCCAACTGCGAAATATCGACGGAACGGAATTTGTGGACATCACCCTGCGGCAGCACGATGCGGCGGTGGGAAAACCACTGTATGATTTATCGGCGGATTTGCCCGATGCATGTCTGCTGGTTTCGCTGCGGCGTGACGGGCGGATGCTCATTCCGCACGGCGACACGGTGTTTCAACCGTATGACCATATCACCGCATTTGTGCGGACGCAGGATGTGGAAAAATTATATGCTTGTCTGCGCGGAGAAAATAAAACAGTGGGGTAAAGCCAACCCGTTTTTGGCAAAGTGATGCCAAAAAGTCGCAGAAGTCCATCGCGGGGGCGACAGTCTCCGGCTAGCGGTTCACCAACGCCGCGGCAACTGTGGCCTGCAGCGCTGTGGCGGAAAACGGTTTTTCCACCAAATAAATATCTTTGCCGATGATACCCTGTTCAGAAAGAATATCGCGGGAATAGCCCGACATAAACACCACCGCCATCTGCGGATATCTTTCGGTGAGTATATCGGCCAGTTCTTTTCCGTTTTTTCCCGGCAGAACAACATCGGTCAACAGCACATCAACCGTGTTAAACGGCCCCGCCGCCAGCGCATCCTCTGCGCTGAGTGCCGAAATAACTTTATATCCCGAAAAAGTTAAAATATCTTCTGCCAGCAGTCGCACTGTATCATTGTCTTCAACCAGCAGCACGATTTCTCCGGCGGGTGCGCTGAATGCATCGGCGGTATCGGCCGTTGCGGTTTCGGCGGCGGCTGTATTGTCAACCGTGGGGAAATAAAGTTTAAATTCCGTGCCTTTTCCCGGTTCGCTATAAACCCAAATATTGCCGTTGTGTTGTTTGACAATCCCGAAAACGGTGGACAACCCCAGCCCGGTCCCCTTTCCCTGCGATTTGGTGGTGAAAAACGGCTCGAAAATTTTATCTTTAATTTCGGAGGGAATGCCCATGCCGGTATCTGCGACAGAAATGCGCACATGGTCGCCGGGACTGGCGCCCAAATGTGCCGCGACATACGTGTCATCCAGCGTGACATTTTCGGTGCGAATGACGATGCTTCCCCCGCGTGGCATCGCATCGCGGGCGTTTACCACCAAATTCAAAATGATTTGCTCCAATTGAGTGGGGTCAATGCTGATATAATCCAGATTTTCGGCGGCAGAGATTTTCAGCGAAATATTTTCCGGCAGCACCCGCGACAGCATCGGCGCCATATCTTCAATTTGCGTGCCGGCATTGACCGTTTCCGGGCGCGAAACCTGTTTTCGGCTAAATGCCATCAATTGCCGGATGAGATTGGCGGCACGTTGGCCCGATGCCGCGATGGATGCCGCATATTGGCGGTTGGTCGCGTCGTGTAGCCGTGCGTGCAGCAACTCCGCAAAACCGTTTACCGCTGTGAGAATATTGTTAAAATCGTGCGCCACTTCGCCGACCAGTCGTCCCAGTGCTTCCATCTTTTGCGATTGGCGCAACTGGTTTTCCAGATTCACCTGCTCGGTTATATCGCGTTTGACGGCGACAAAGTTGATAATTTTCCCCGTTTCATCAAACACCGGGCTGATGGCGGCATCCTCTTGGTACAGCGAGCCGTCTTTGCGTTTGTTGGTAAATTGCCCGTACCATGTTCGCCCGGCGGTAATGGTGTCCCATAAATTTTCATAAAAAGCGAGATCATGTTCGCCACTTTTCAGAATGCGCGGGTTTTGCCCCACCGCTTCGTGATAGGTGTAGCCGGTAATCCGCTCAAAAGCAGGATTGACATATTCTATCGTGCCCATCGGGTCGGTGATAAAAATACTTTCTGCCGATTGCTCGATGGCGGTTTCCAGCCGCACGCGGGTGATTTCGGCGGCTTGCTCGCGGGTAATATCGCGGAACGTGACCACTGCGCCGATGATTTTATCATCTTCTGTAATGGGGGTGCTGGTGTATGCCACCGGAAAATATGTACCGTCTTTCCGCCAGAATACTTCGTTGCGCACATAGCGAATTTTACCGGTGCGGATTGTATCGTACACGGGGCATTTTTCGGTGGGGTATGGGGTGCCGTCCACATTGGAATGGTGTACCAGTTCGTGGTGCAACCGGCCGACAATTTCATCTTCCTGCCAGCCGGTCATTTTCATAGCAGCTTCGTTAATGAACATAATTTCGCCGTTGGGTTTTAAGCCGTAAATGCCTTCGTGGGTGGCATAGAGCACCGACCGCGCCAGATGGGTTGTTCGTTCGAGCGCCTCAGTGGCACGCCGCTGCTCGGTAACATCGTGGATGATGGAATAGAGCAGTTGTTTGTTGTTGACGGTGACCGGGCCGCTGTACACTTCCACATCCCGGATAGTGCCGTCTGCCAATTGATGTTTAAAGCGGAAGAAGTTACGGGCATCGGTGCGGGCGCGTTCCATTTCGGCGTGCACCTCTGCTTTGCTCAGGGTATTGATGTCGGATATTTTTTTGCGGGTAATTTCATCGAGCGAATAGCCGTAAAATTGGCAGGCGGCCGGATTGGCATCCACAATATCGGCGGTGTCGGGGTCAATCAACAGCATCACCGAGCGGTTATCGGTAAAGAGGCTTTGGTAATAATCTTTATCGCGTGCCAGCACAATTTCGGCGCGTTTTAGACGCAAAAACACATCGCGGATGCGCCATACACCCGCAACCCACAGCATACCGATGATGATGGACAATGTTTCAGCGAAAAGATTTCCGGTTGTTATATGAGCGGCGGTGGAGAGTGCCAAAATGCGCCGCAAGGCCATTAGCGATAGCGCTGCGGCAATAATAACCCACACCGAACGCCGGCCGGTGAGTGGTATCAATCGTAAAGCGAGAAATGCGGCAAAAAGTTGCAGCAGGAGGGATAAGATGATGAAAATTTGAAGAGTCATTACGGCTCCAATGCGTCGTTGCGGTGGAGAATGCGTCGCTGGATAGTATGCCACACCCCGCCAAAAATGTCCAGTTCTCGGCAGGATGCGTTGTTTTGGTAGTTTGGCAACGAGAGACCTGTGCCCTGCCGAATCACGGGGTATCGGTATTGTCTCGAA
>JANTHQ010000108.1 GCA_024762375.1 Anaerolineaceae bacterium | reverse complement strand
GTCCATACTCGGGTGTATCTGGTTGATAACCGAATGTATCAGGTAATGGTTGTTATTCCCGGCACAGACAATCTTTCAACCGAGGCGAGTAACTTTTTGAGTTCTTTCAAATTGATGTGAGGATGATTTTCCACGTCGAGTTGCATATCGCGTGAATCAAAAAGACCTCCGCATTTGCGCGGAGGTCTTGTTTTTTGTCGGTTAAATTCGCTGGACGTTTACTGCCGAGGGACCTTTTTCCCCTTCTTCTACATTGAACTGGACGCGGTCTCCTTCTTCCAAAGTGCGGAAGCCGTCCTGCACAATTGCGGAGTAATGCACAAACACGTCGCGTTCGCCATTACCGCGTGAAATAAAACCAAAGCCTTTTTTGTTGTTGAACCATTTTACGGTCCCAGTTTCCATCTTAAAATACTCCTTTAAAGCTAAAAACGTTTATTTGGCAGTGAGCCTGAAAAAAGCCCGGGCGTTCGCAAGCCCGGACCGACAGTCAATTGTCATTTCAGAACTTACTGCAACCATTGGACAAATTATAACCCCAACAAAATTGAATGTCAAAGAAAAATCAATGCTATGGGCGCATTATTTTGCAAATTGGTAATAGTACCATTTGCGATTTTCGTGGTCTATCGGGATGTTTACTGTTTCGGAAACTTGCTGCCCGTTGGGGTCAACCAACCACACCGACCAAACGCCGGTGTCGTAAGTTTGCGTCTCAAGCTGGACGTTTCCTTTTTG
This sequence comes from Anaerolineaceae bacterium, assembly GCA_024762375.1. Lineage (GTDB taxonomy): Bacteria > Chloroflexota > Anaerolineae > 4572-78 > 4572-78 > JANTHQ01. Next base: position 5,820 of record JANTHQ010000108.1, on the reverse strand, counting down.
CACCTCGAACCGGATGACGTTGCCGTTATCGTCCGTGATGGATTCGACCCCGCTGGCTTTGCACAAATCGGGGCACGAGGGCGCGCTTTCGGCGTGCAGTCCGGTGGGCGAATGAACGCCCACTAATTTGTAACCCGGTTGCAATATTCCGTTTTCGGTTACTTGTGCCAGTACCACCAAAAAATAATTATTGGTGTCATACTCGGCGGGTTGGCCGGAAACACAGAACGGGTAACTGCACACCGGTGTGGGTGTGGCATAACTGACGGCACCGCCGCCGCTGGAGCGAACCACCAGGGTGTTGGTCGGCGTGGGCATTGGCGTCGGTGTGCGACTGGGCGTGGGGGTTGCCGTGTCGTGAACCACCCGCGTGTTGGTCGGGGTGGGAACGGGGGTATCGGTGGCAGTAGCGGTTGGGGTGCGAGTGGGTGTGGGCGTGTGTGTCCCAATGGCACGGCGGGTTGCCGCGACATCCACCGGTGCGTCCGCGGCGGCTTTTTCCGCGATGATTTCCGGTGGGGGTGCAGTGAACAGCGAGCGGCTGAAAATTGCCACCCCGCAGAAAAGTATCGCGGCTAACATAGCCATCACTATCAACATTAAAATTTGCCAACGTTTCATAAGCGCAATCCGAGAAGTTTCAATAATTATGTCAATACTTCAATTATACCAGAGATTGTCAATTTGACAATTGGGGCAATAGTACCGTTGGCTTATTTTGCGAAAAAATCCATCGAAAATGATTCCCCCAGCGAAAAACCGCGCAAGCCATTCCAGTAACCGCTACCTGTGTGCTGATTCAATTGACGGTGGGCAGCACACGCACACGCCGAATCGCTCGGTGCGGGGCACGATGCCAGCAGCGCATCCAGCGCGGAAAACTCGGCGGGGGGCAGAGCATACCCTGTGTGCGAAACCGATTCGCCCGCGCCGCGCCGCGATTCCTCATACACGGCCGCACCGACGAACCCGCACGCGCCACAGGCGACGCTCTGCACGGCAATCTCATCCGAGCGGGCATCGGCGGGCAAATCAATACTGTGGATGATATCCAGCGTTTTTTGATGGCACTTCGGGCAGCGGAACATAAATCCTCCCGTTACGTGATTCGTGAAAATGAGAAAGTGCGCAGACGGGATGTGAGTTGATGTTTCATCGTTTGCCGGGATAAACGCATCCTGAGTAGCGATTTGCACAGCAAATTGCGTATCGAAGGGCGTTTATCCCGCCGATTTCCACCCTTCGATACGCCCTGCGGGCTACTCAGGGTGAGAAATCGGCAAATATCAACAGAGCCTACTGACCACTGAAAACTGAAACCTGCCCCCTGTGCCCCCCCTGCAACTTTGCAACCGTTTGCCGTCAGTGTAAAATAATTGACGGAGAATGCCAAATGGAAACCCTGCGCGGCACGGTGGAACGCATCGTGTTCACCAATGAAGAAAACGGATACACCATCGCCCGGTTGTCGGTGCGCGGGCGATACGATTTGCTGACGATTGTCGGCAATATGGCGGGTGTACAGCCCGGCGCGGTGCTGCGCGTTTCCGGTCGATGGAAAAACCACCCCACATACGGCGAGCAATTTGTGGTCGAAGATTACGCCGAGGAACGCCCCGCTACCGTCGAGGGCATCCGCAAATATCTCGGTTCGGGGTTGATAAAAGGGATTGGTCCCGTCACCGCCGGGCGCATCGCCGAACATTTCGGCACATATACCCTCGATGTGATTGATGAGGACATTCAACGGCTGGTGGAAGTGCCGGGCGTCGGTCCCCATCGGGTAAAAATCATCGCCGAAGCGTGGGAAACGCAAAAAGCCATCAAGGATATTATGCTTTTTTTGCAGAGCCACAACGTTTCCACACGATTGGCGGTCAAAATTTACAAAACTTACGGCGACGAATCCATCGAGATGGTGCAATCCGACCCCTACCGGCTGGCGCGTGATGTGTATGGCATCGGGTTCATCACCGCCGACAGCATCGCCCGCAATTTGGGCGTGCCGGAAGATGCGCCATCGCGGTTGCAGGCGGGACTGATTCACACGCTGAACACGCTGGCAGACGCGGGGCACGTGTATGTGCCCCAGTCGAAATTGATTGCCGATGCGGCGCAAATCCTCAAACAGCCGCCGGAAATTATCGAACCGGAACTGGTATCGCTGACAGAAGCCGAGCGTATTTTCATCGACCCCGACATTGACCCCGATGCCCCCGCGGTGTATCTGATGCCGTTTTACCGCGCAGAAGTGGCGGTGGCACAGCGATTGCATCGGCTGCTGAAAGACCCCGCCCGCGACCCGTTGGCCGGTTTTGCCGCCACCGATTGGGCACAGATGAACACATTCATTCGGGAGAAAGACGGCTGGGCGCTGGCCGACCGCCAACTCGATGCGCTGAAAACCGCACTCACCGAGCGGGTGTGTCTGCTGACCGGCGGGCCCGGCACGGGCAAAACCACCACCATCCGCGCCATTTTGCGGGTGCTGGCGGCAAAAGGGCATCGGGTGCTGCTTGCCGCGCCGACCGGGCGCGCCGCCAAACGGATGACCGAGACGACCGGACACGAAGCCAAAACCATCCACCGCCTGCTGGAAGTTGACCCCGGCGAAGGGTTCAAATTCAAACGGAATGAACAGAATCCGCTGCTGGCAGATATGCTGATTGTGGATGAAGTGAGTATGGTCGATTTGATTCTGATGAACAATCTGCTGAAAGCAGTCTCGCCGGGGACGCATCTGCTGCTAGTGGGCGATGCCGACCAGTTGCCATCGGTGGGAGCGGGGAATGTGCTGCGCGATATGCTCGATAGCGGCGAAATTCCCACGGTGCGGCTGGATGTCATTTTTCGGCAGGCGCAAAACAGCACCATCATCACCAATGCCCATCGGGTGAATCACGGCGAATTTCCGCAATTTCCCGCCGATAAAACCGATTTTTACTTTTTTGGGAAGAATGATGCGGATGCGGTTGCGCCGCTGGTAGTGGATATCGTTGCCAACCGCGTGCCGCGAAAATTCGGGGCGCATCCCGTGCGCGATATTCAAGTGCTCGCGCCGATGCACCGCGGTTCGGCGGGGGTGGCGAAATTGAATGAACTGTTGCAAGCCACACTCAACCCGCCCAAACCCGGCCTGCCGGAATATCAATCGGGCAGCCGGTTGTTCCGCACGGGCGATAAAGTGCTGCAACTGCGCAACAATTACGATAAAGATGTTTTCAATGGCGATATTGGGTTCATTCAGAGCATCAATTTGGAGGATGGGGAAGTTTTCATCCGGTTTGATGACCGCCCGGTACTGTATGAATTGAGCGATTTGGATGAAATTACCCCCGCGTATGCGATGTCGGTGCACAAAGCGCAGGGCAGCGAATACCCGATTGTGGTGCTGCCGATGCTGACGCAGCATTATATGATGCTGCAACGAAATTTGCTGTACACGGCTATCACCCGCGCCAAAGAGATGGTCATTTTGGTGGGCACGCGGAAAGCCATCGCCATGGCGGTGAAAAACAATCGCGTCAGCAAACGATGGTCGGGGCTGGTGGGGCGGCTGCAGGCAAATTAATCAAAGTCGGGGGGGAGTTCTTGGGCGGGGGCGTCAACTTTTACCACATCGCCGTGAACGTCGACGATGATTTTCAGGCCCATCATTCCCAGCCACATTCGGGCATCATCGGGGATACCCTGCTCCATCATCGCGTCCACATTTTTTATGGATGCGTCAATCATCGCTTTGGTGAACAGGTCATCTTTGCCCAGCATGGACATCACACCTTCTGTGACCATATCTTTGTTGGACAGAATTTGTTGCTGCAGCCAGTTCATCACCTGACGGTCAACGGCTTCCGCCTCAACGTGGCGTTTAAAGTCGCCATCGGGGATGACATAATGCGCTTCTCCGCCGAGGTACGCCACTTCGACCGGTTCGCCATCTTCGGTATAAACCAGTGTTTCAAACAAAGCTTTGGTGTATGGTTTTTCGCTCATCGGTACTCCGAAACTTTTTTGTCGCCGATAGTGTAGCATAAAATGCGCCACACCCCAATTTCACATCAAAAAAACCCCACCGAAAGTCGATGGGGTGTGAGCCACCCGTCGGATTCGAACCGACGACCTGCTCATTACGAGTGAGCTGCTCTGCCAGCTGAGCTAGGGTGGCAATTACGGCGTAAATTATATCGTTTTTACGGTTTTGGGCAAGTTGGCGAATCCGCGAATGGGCGAATTGAAACGTCAATCTCCAACCGGCCAATCTCCAATTACTGTTCTGCCCGTGCTTTTACCGCCGCAATGAAACCGCTGAACAACGGATGCGGCCGGTTGGGGCGGCTTTTAAATTCGGGATGAAACTGACTGCCCACCATAAACGGGTGGTCTGCCAGTTCGACAATTTCCACCAGTGTATCGTCGGGAGAAACGCCGCTGTACACCAGCCCCGCTTTTGCCAGTTCGGCGCGGTAATCGTTGTTGAATTCCCAGCGGTGGCGATGCCGTTCGTGCACGGTTTTGACGGCGTACAGCTTTTGCGCTTTGCTGCCCGGCGCGAGTTTGCACGGGTATGTGCCGAGCCGCATCGTGCCGCCCATATCTTCCAAATTGCGCTGGTCGAGCATCAAATCAATCACCGGAAATGGCGTTTGGGCATCAAATTCGGTGGAGTTGGGCGCATCGCTGCCAAAATGATGGCGTGCCAGTTCGATGACCATCACCTGCATCCCCAAACACAATCCCAGATACGGCACGTTATTTTCGCGGGCGTATTTCGCGGCGATGATTTTCCCTTCGATGCCGCGATAGCCGAACCCGCCCGGTACAACGATGCCATCCACCGTTGCCAGTTTGTCGGTGTCGCGGCCATGCTCCAAATCTTCCGAGTTTATCCACGTGATGTTTACATCCCGGTTTTGGTGGATGGCGGCGTGGTGCAGCGCTTCATACACGCTCATATACGCATCTTTCAATTCCACATATTTGCCGACGATGGCCACATTGACCGCCGGTTTTTCGCGCCGAATTTCGGCGACGAGTTTGCGCCACTCTTTCAAATCGGGTTTGCCGGGCGAAAGTTTGAGCGCGCGAATGAGATATTCGCCGATGCCCGCTTCTTCCAGCATCAACGGCACTTCATAAATGGTATCGGCGGTGGTCAACGCGACGATGGCTTCTTTGTCCACATCACCGAACAGGGCGATTTTGTCGCGGATTTCATCGGAAATGGGGAAGTCGGAGCGGCAGAAAATGGCATCGGGCTGAATGCCGATGCCGCGCAGTTCGCGCACGCTGTGTTGGGTGGGTTTGGTTTTCAGTTCGCCGGTGGTTCCCAGATGCGGCAACAGGGTAACGTGAATGTAAAAAGTGTTGTCGCGCCCTTCTTCTTTTCGCATTTGGCGGATGGCTTCCAGAAATGGCAGGCTTTCGATATCGCCCACTGTGCCGCCGATTTCCACGATGACCACTTCGGCTTTGCTTTCTTTTGCCACCCGGCGGATACCCGCTTTTATCATATTGGTGACGTGCGGGATGACCTGAATCGTTTTACCCAGATAGTCGCCGCGGCGCTCGCGAGCAATCACTTCCGAATACACCTGCCCGGTGGTGAGATTGCTGGAGCGGTACAAGTTTTCGTCGATGAACCGCTCGTATGCCCCCAAATCGAGGTCGGTTTCTGCGCCGTCTTCCAGCACAAAAACCTCGCCGTGTTCATACGGGCTCATCGTGCCGGGGTCAACGTTGATATACGGGTCGAGTTTTTGTGCCATCACCGAAATACCGCGACTTTTCAGTATCCGCCCGATGGATGCTGCGGCCACGCCT
>JANTHQ010000107.1 GCA_024762375.1 Anaerolineaceae bacterium | reverse complement strand
CCCGTGGCGGGCGATACAATTTACGGGCACAAAAAAAACCGGCTCGGACTCTCTCGCCAGTTTTTACACGCCCATCAATTGTCGTTTGCCCATCCGCGCACCGCCGAGCCGCTGACATTTACCGCGCCGCTGCCGCCGGAACTGGCTTCGGTGCTGGCAACGCTGCGTGCTCGACACTGATGCTCATTTTACAAACAATCCGTATTTCAAAATAACATACACCGCGCGAATCCCATCACGCCAGCTGATTTTCTTTCCTTCACTGTAGGTTCGCCCATAATATGAAATGCCGACTTCGTAAATTGGCACATTCAATTTTGCCACTTTTGCGGTCACTTCCGGCTCAAACCCGAAGCGTTTTTCGTGCAGGTCGATGGCATCCAGCACTTCTCTTTTGAACACTTTATAGCACACTTCCATATCGGTCAGGTTCAAATTGGTGAACATATTCGACAAAAGCGTCAAAAAGCGGTTGCCCAGCGAGTGCCAAAAATAGAGGACGCGGTGTGTGTCGCCGCCAATAAAACGAGACCCGTACACCACATCTGCTTTTCCCTCTAAAATTGGTTGCAGCAATTTGGGGTATTCGCGGGGGTCATATTCCAAATCCGCGTCTTGAATTAAAATAATATCGCCGGAAACATTGGCAAAACCGGAGTGCAACGCCGCGCCTTTGCCCTGATTTTCAGTGTGAAAAACAATTTTCAGGTCGGGCGCATCGAGCTGTTGCAGCACATCGCGTGTCCCGTCGGTGGAAAAATCGTCAACAATCACAATTTCGCGGTCAATCGGCAGCGAAACAGACCTCACTTGTTGAATTATTGTGTCAATTGTGCTAATCTCATTGTAACACGGTATGACGATGGATAACTTCATTCGTACACCTACCCGGAAGAAATTCGGCACTACAATACTTCGTATCACAAAAATAGTCAAGAATGAGCAACCACGTGTCGCTTGCTCGGTTCGCCAACAGTCAGTATAATTTTCGCAAGGGAGAGCAAATTATGGAGATTGAAGCGAAATTTAATGTGCCAAACGCAAAGATGCTGGCGCATTTGGATGCGTTACAACAAATCGCAGGCTTTTCGGTGCTGCCCGGCAAAACCAAGCACCTGCAAGACTGCTATCTCGACACAGTAGACCGCCGTATTTTCGCCAACGGGTATGCCCTGCGCCGCCGACGGCAAGACGACGGTGACTGGGTTATCTCGCTGAAAGGGCTGGGTGGCGCTGATGGCGCCATCCATCGCCGGGAAGAACTGGAAACCAAAGTGGTTCCACAATTGGCAGACCAAGCGCCCGAAACGTGGAAACAGAGCCAGGTTTATGCCCAATTGCAACAAATGCTCGGCAGCGCAACGCTCAATTTGCTCTTCTGCCTGTCTCAAAAACGAATTACCCACCGCTTGGCAGATGCCAACCGCATCGTCGCCGAAATGAGTTTGGATGAAGTGCGGCTGACCATCAACGGCACAGAAACAACATTCTTCGAAATGGAAGCGGAACTCAAAGCCGACGGCACAGAAGACGACCTGCGCAAAATTGTGGCTTTTCTGCAAGAAAATTTCTTCCTCCTTCCCGAACCGCGTTCCAAATTTGAACGGGCACTGGCTCAATTTGATGCGCCGCGCAAAACCAATCGCATCCTCTCGCCTGCCGAGCGTGCGGTGCTGAGCAGTATCACCGCCGTAAATGCCCGCACCGACACCTACAGCCGCCGGGCGCAAGCCCTGCTGGCCATTGATGAAGGCATCTCCGGCATCGTCGCCGCCGAACGCGCCGACCTTTCCGAGCGGCAGGTTCGTCACTGGCGCAGCGAATTCGGCAAAGCGGGCGTGGGCATTTTCCCGGACCGAATTCTGGAAAAAGCGCTGTATCCTGCGCCGCCACCGAAACTGGCCATTCTCGGACAAGCGCCCATCGCCATCAGTGCCCGCCGGATTTTGTGGCAACAGCGTCAGTTGATGGTGTACCACGAACTGGCCGCCCGACTGGGACACCGGGTGGATGATGTTTCTGCGATGCTGAACGCTGTCCGAGGTTTGCTCATCGCCATTGAAGCATTATGGGCCGATTTTTCATCGGCCGCGCCGCCCGATACATCGTTGCCCGAAAAATTGGCAACACTGCTGGAAGATTTGCGCCGCACGATGCTGTGGCAGCAGCACGCCGAAACATTTCTGCACGGCGCCAGCTCTCTTTCGCTGAGCAATTTGCGGCAACAGTGGCTCAATCACCAGCAAATAGCCACCGATGCACTCAATGATTTTCTGGACAGTGATTCATTCCGGCAATGGCTGGAAGATTTTTCAACCGGATTGCAGCTTGCCGACCCGGCGCAGTCGCCACATTCCGCCGAAACACGGCGTATTTTCCCGGCATACCTTTACCGCTATCTGGCGACAGCACTGGGGGCAGCCTCCGCCGAGTCTGCGCCATCACCGGCGGCAACCGAGGCGGCGCTGGCGCGGCTGAACAATTATGCCGTGTGCTTGTCTGTATTCGGCGATGTATTGGGCAAAAGCAAAAACCGTTTGGCAAAATTGCCACTCACACTCGCTGAAAATCTTGACGAACTGTACCATCGCCAGAGCATTGCCGCCGGATTGCACCGCTATTTGGCGTTCGGCGTTTGGGATGCGCCGGCAGATGCAGAACCGGCCGCATCGCCGCCAACCGACGCGACCACCGTCGCGGCATACTCTGCCACCATCGCGGCGGAAATTTCGCAATTGCAAACGAAAGTCATCCAACTTTTGGCAAAATTTAACGCCAAAAATTATTGGCAAACTGTCGCCAACGTGGTGAAACGGTTGTAAAATCCGTAAATTTACTCAAAAAGAAGGATGAAATGCCCGCCAATCAATCGCCACAGCGCATCGCCATCATCGACATGGGGTCGAATACCGCTCGGCTGGTCGTCATCAACACGGTGTACGGCTATTCTTTCCGGCTGGAAGATGAAATCCGTGAAGTGGTGCGCCTGCGGCAGGGAATATCGCCTGCCGGGTTGAGTGAAGATGCCATCGCGCGGGCGCTCTTCACGCTGCGGCTTTTTAAACGCTTTTGCAGTGCCAGCCGGGTCGATAAAATTATCGCCACCGCCACCAGCGCCGTCCGAGAAGCGAAAAATGGCGCTGCGTTTGTGGATGAAGTCGAAAATACCATCGGGCTTTCGTTGCGCATTCTGTCGGGAAAAGAAGAAGCCTTTTACGGCACGCTCGGCGCGCTGAATGAAGTGCCGATGGTAAACGGGCACGTGCTCGACATTGGCGGCGGCAGCGCGCAACTCAGTTTGGTGGAAAACCGGCAGTTCAAAAATGGTGATGCCGTGCCGCTCGGCTCGTTGGCGCTCACTGAAAAATTCATCAAACACGACCCGCCCACCGCCAAAGAGATTTCTGCCATCCGCGCCGAAATTGATGCCCGGTTGGACACGCTGCCATCGGCAACTGCCAAAAGCACAGAATTGGTCGCGCTGGGGGGCACTGTTCGCAATTTGGCAAAAATGGATGCCGCTGCGAAAAACTACCCGCTGAACACGCTGCATGGTTACACCATTTCTCGCAAAACACTGGATGAGCAGATAGAATTGCTGCGCGCACTGCCGCTCAACAAACGGCGGAAAATTCGCGGGTTAAAAGCCGACCGCGCCGATATCATCGTGGCGGGTGCGCTGGTGGCGCAATCGGTGATGGAACGGCTGGGCGCAGACTCGTTCACAGTTTCGGTGAATGGATTGCGCGAAGGGCTCTTTTTGGAAGGTTTTTGGGACCATCTTGCCTACCCGGTCATCGCGGATATTCGACGGTTCAGCGTGCTGAATATGGCGCGGGTGTATCACTACCAGAAAAACCACGTCAATCACGTGCGATATCTGGCTGGGCGTGCATTTGAGCAGCTCGCGCCATTGCACGGCTACGGCGATGCGGAACGGGAATTGCTCGATGCGGCGGCGATGCTGCACGATTTGGGCACAATCATCAGCTATAACGACCATCACCGCCACTCGCAAACGCTCATAACCAACAGCGGTTTACCCGGCTTCACCCCGCGAGAAATTGCGCTGATTGCCCTGCTGGTTCGCTATCATCGCAAAGGGCAACCTTCACCGCTGGAGTTTGAATCGTTGCTGCGAGAAGATGATCTCGACCGGCTGTTGCGATTATCAGCCATTTTGCGGCTGGCGGAATATCTGGAGCGCGGGCGGAACGCCACGGTAGACGATATCACCATTCGGTGGAATGACAGCACGCTCTATCTCACGCTCATCGCCGATGAATACCCGGCGGTAGAACTGTGGGGCACGGAACGCGGCGCGGTGTCACTCATCGAAACGGCGTTCGGGCGGAGCGTTGTGCTCGAAAGCACTGCCGCGCCCACCGATATTGTTGTTGAAAAGTTATAACCGATCCGTATTGCGTAAAACACATTTCGCCATTTTACACAATGCGCCATACAAAAATAATCAGCATCGGAGCATCAATGACCACACCCATCTTATTTGGCATATTTTTATTTCTCGCACTGCTGTTCGGTTTTCTGAACGGTTTTCACGATAGCGCAAATATCGTTGCCACAATGATTTCATCGCGCGCTATTTCTGCCCGAATGGCCTTGACCATCGTGGCTGTTTCGGAATTTTTGGGGCCGTTTCTGTTGGGCAGTGCGGTCGCAAAAACCATCGGTTCCGACGTTGCCGCGCCGCAAGCCATCACCATTGCGGTGGTGATGACCGCGCTGGTCAGCGCCAGCATCTGGAATCTCATCACGTGGTATTTCGGCATTCCGTCCAGTTCATCGCACGCGCTGTTTGGCGGTATCATCGGCGCGGTCATCATTGGCAGCGGGATGGATGTTCTGCAGGAAAAAGGGATTCTCACCATCAGTATTGCGCTTTTCACCTCGCCCATCATCGGATTCTTTTTGGGAATGATACTGCTAAAAGTAACGCTGTGGCTGGCACGAGGCGCAACGCCCAAAGCGAATATTTTTTTTAAACGCATTCAAGTGCCCACTGCCATTGCACTGGCATTGAGCCACGGCGGCAACGATGCTCAAAAAACGATGGGGATGATTGCCATGGGGATGGTGGTGATGGGCTATCAAGACACATTCACCATTCCGGTGTGGGTGGTGGCTATCAGTGCCGCTTCGATGGCGCTGGGCATGGCAACCGGCGGCTGGCGCATCATCCATACCCTGGGTGGAAAATTCTACCGCATCCGTCCCATCCACAGTTTCACATCGCAACTCACATCGGGGATTGTCATTTTGACCGCATCACTGCTGGGGGGGCCGGTCAGCACCACACAGGTGGTCAGCACGGCAATTGTGGGGGTTGGCGCTGCCGAGCGGAAATCGCAGGTGCGCTGGGGCGTTATGTACGATATTTTGGTCGCGTGGGTGCTCACCATTCCCGCCACCGCATTGATGGCAGCGCTCATCTACCTGCCGATTCAGGCACTGGTGAAGATGTAACCGGCACGACACGCTTCACGCATCTTTTCGCCAAAAATGGGTGATGGCGGTACAATACCGGCAGCAAACCTGTACACTCGGAGGCACAAATGAGAGAAAATAAATATAACACGCTGATTGCGTTTTTATTGGGAACAGCATTGGGAACCGCCGTGGGGATGCTGCTGGCAGCACTGTACACACCCTATTCCGGCGAAGAAACTCGCGAGCGCATCCGCAGCCAGAGCACGGCGCTGAGAGACCGGATGGTCGCCGAAAGCGACGAGTTCAGCAGCCGCATTCGCGGTGCAACCGACACGTGGGTGGCTCAACTGCAAGCCGTCGCCGATGATTTGGTGGCACAGGGCAAGATGACCACCGAAGAAGCCCGCGCTCAAATTGATACCCTGCTGGCGAAAGTGAGAAGCTGAGTCGAATGGGCGAATGAGCACATGAGCAAATTTGCGAGTGTGACCCGTTACTCACCATCCGAAACTTGTGTTTCGTCCCCCGTCTCTCCCATAGAAAGATTCCCCTCCAGCGTCGCCGTTTCATCTTTATAGAAATTGGCGACGCGCACATCGCCGCTCACGCGGCCGTCACCGATAATTTCCAGCCGCCCGTAAGCGTGAATTTCCCCGCTCACTTCTCCCGCGACCGATACATTTTCGGCGATAATTTTGGCGGACACTCGCCCGGTTTCCGATACCAGCACATTGCCCACCACTTCGATTGTGCCATCTTCAAACATCCCGTCAATGCGGACGTTGCCATCACATTTTAAATGCCCGGCAAAACTGGTATTTTCGCCAATAACGGTTTCAATTTTATCAAACGGTATCTTTTTCGATTTGAAAATGCTGAACATAATCTCTCCGAGGTTCAATTCAAGGTTGCAGGATAACAGGGTTGCAGAGCAGCAAATCTAACCCGCTCACTCTCTATAAATGCTCCACCGGCACGGGGACGGATTCCACAATTTCTGCCAGCACGGTTTCCGGCGTGCGCCCGCGCAATCGCGTTTGCGGGCTGATGACCAGCCGGTGGGTGAGCACAAATGGCGCGAGATATTTCACGTCATCGGGCAAAACGAATGACCGCCCGCGCATTGCCGCCAGCGCCTGCGATGTGCGGTACAGCGCCATACTGCCGCGCGGACTCGCGCCCAAATCCACCGCGGGATGCTCGCGAGTGGCATGCACCAGCTGCACCATATATTC
>JANTHQ010000106.1 GCA_024762375.1 Anaerolineaceae bacterium | reverse complement strand
TGCCCGCACCGACCCAAGTCGCCCACCCTGAATGGCAAACACAGCCACCAGCGCATTCATTTCTACAAAAAGTGCGGCAATACCCACATGTGGGCTGAACATTGCCCAGCCGGCGAGCCCCACCATCAAAGTTCCGGCGGGAAAAAACGTCCATCCCGGTGAAAATTCGACAGAAAGCAGGGATAAAACCGCCAGTACCAGCCAGAGGATACTCCACAATTGCGCCGAAAACGGTTCGGCGACAAAGGAACGCCCCAGCAGGTCGAAGCCGCGTTCGGGCAAAAGCCACCATGCTGCAGCCGCCATCATCACCGCAACCGCAACCGACGCCCACACCCCGATTTTCCATCGCCGCAGTGGATACACGGCCAGCGCCAATCCAAACGGCAGTAAAAGAATCAATAGCGGCAAAAATTGCTCACTCAAAAATCTTCCTCCAAGTTTACCCCGCGGGCAATTCCCAAATAGCCAATTGCCAACGCCAACAATAAATTTACAGCACCCCACATGCCCACAATCAGCAAACTGCTTTCCAGTGTGCTGTACCAAATATCAAATCCGATGAGCACGGTGAGCAATCCCTGCCCGACTTTCAGAGGATTTTCAGATAAAATTAACAGGCTGATACCAACCAATCCCAGCCAGTAGATGGATGCGGAAATTGCACCCGGCAATGCGTCGATGGGATAGGTTTGGGCCAATGATACCGCCACAACCATCAAAAATAGTGCCAGAATGAGCCGGAAAAATCGCCCTGCCGCCCGACGGCTGCCAGTTACCGGTGCATTTTTCAACGCCGAAGCACCTTCTGCGCCGAGTGTGAGCGTTTGCCGCCAACCGGCTTGCCGTGCAGACAGATAGAGCATCAAACCCACAAAAATGCCAATCAGCACTTTTGCGAATGCAATCTCCGGGCGAACCAGATGCGCCAATTGCGCACCCAACGCCAAATACTGCACTTCAATGGCAAGGATTGTCAATCGCCAATCTTGCATCAATAGCAAAATAGTGCCGGTTCCCAAAAATACAACCAGCACCGCAGCCGCAGGAATTTGCTGAACCAAAGAAAAAATGTCTGCCAGAGAAGGAATATTCATTGTAAAATTGCCACTAAAATTCCGGCCAGCGTGAGCAAAAACGCCCAGCCGAGATAGTGCTTGCCTTCAAAAATTGCTTTAAAATGCAATATGCGATACATGCTCCACTGCACGGCACTGGCAATGGCAGCCCACAACCAATCCAGTTGTAAAATGGCTTCCATCGCCGCCGATGATAGTGATAAACGGCGAACAATGATGTCGCGGCCAATGCCGAGTAAAAATGCCATCACCCACACCAACCCCAAATTAACAATAATTGCGCTCATCATTGGGCTGTTGAAGCCATAAAACGGCAAACCGGTGATAACCGTAAATGTCACGCCCGCCGCGCCCGGCAACAAAAATGGAACGGTAACCATCAGTGCGGTCCACAATGCGGTTTCGTGTTTGCTGTTGCCTGCCAGCAGATCGCGCCAATATTGTACCAGCACCGAAAAGCCCATTCCTTCCGACAGCACGACCAGCGCCAAAATCCCCAATCGATGTTGCTGCAACAATTCAGTGAACAACCGCAAATGAGACACCCAACCGAATGTGAACGGAAAACCGATGATGGTCAATGTTGCCAAAATCGGAACAGCGTATACCCACAGCCAATGCCGTTCACGCAAATCGGGTTCGCCGATGTTCGGCATCAGCCACAATGCACCGAGCGCCAGCGTGTACCCCAACCCCAATGCGACCGCCACCCCCGCAGAAACGGGTGCGACCAGCAAAATCAACCCCGGTTGGGTAATGGACATGCGCAACAGTTTGATGCGTGTGTTTTCGCGCTGGCTGTCGCTGCCCCACGCCAACACTGCATTGAATAGCACCGTCACCCCCACCAGAACATCGACAAAAACAGGAACCGGTTGCTGCAAAAATCGGGCGGCGGCATACACCCCGGAAGCCGTGCTGAGCGCCGTCCAGACCATCGGCACGGCATCGGTAAACGTCGTTTTTGACCAAGTGTTTGTTTCCACAAAAGGAAACAGTGTCAGTCGCAGCCATAAAGCCAGCGCAAACACATCCTCGCCGATAGCGCTGGCCGGAAAAAGCGCGGCGAACATCAGCGCACTCACCGAAAAAACCGATAAAAAGAGCCGCGCCAGCGCCATCCCGCGCCATCCCCGGCTATACCAGAATATCGCGCCAAGCAAATCGAACAGCAACAGCGCATAACTGAACGCAATACCGTTCGCAGCGACAAAAACCGCCGCTGCACCCGCCGACAAAACCAGCAGCGCGCCGTGCCGAGATACCTGTTTGCCCCAAAAAGTTGCCATCAACAGCAGCACCGGCACAAATAAAAACGGGGTGCTGACACCATCCAGCCGCACCGTCAGCCCGTCGCCCAAGCCCCACGGCGCGAGTACCGTCGGCGGGGCGGAATAATTATCCGTCATTCGAAAGGCAACTCGCACCGCCAACACCAAAAATACCAGCGTCACGATGGCGATACCCCAGTTCGATTTATTGAGCGGACGCACAAACAGTTTTCGGTTGACAAACCAATCGCCCAAACCGATACCTGCCGCCCCAAAAGCAAACAGCAGCGCGGGCATCAGCGGCGAAGAAATCATCGCATTCATGATAAAGCATTTTAGCATAACGCCGATAATGGAGCGAATATCACGGTTTGACAGCACAGCGATTTCAGGAATAATGATATTGGTCATTTGTCATTGGTCATTGGTCATTCGCTGAAACGTGAAAACGTGAGATTGGTTATTGGAGATTGGCGATTGGTCATTTGCTGACTGCTGACCGCCGACCGCTGATTACAACCCTGAACCCTGAACCTTGAACCTTGAACCTTGAACCTGAAACCCGAAACACCCTTCTCATCGGTGAATCAATAAACCCTACCGGACGCCCCGCGTTACAGCAAGCGTTGCGGCGCGGCGATTTTTCGGCGGTGGAAACGCTTGCCCTCGCCCAGATAGCCGCCGGTGCAGCGATGCTCGATGTGAATGCGGGCGGCAATTTCGGCGATGAAACCGTGCTGCTGCCGCAGATGGTTCGCGCTGTGCAAAATGCCACCGGCGCACCGGTATGGCTCGATTCACAGAACCCCGCCGCCATCGAAGCCGCACTGCGGGTGACAACCGGCACGGCAATCATCAATTCCACCACCGCCGACCCGCACGCACTGGCGGAGATTTTGCCACTTGCGAAAAATTTCGGCGCGATGCTGGTGGGGCTGTGCCTGAACCGGGACGGGTTCCCCCCCACGGCTGATGGTCGGCTGGCACTGGCAGAAACGATTCTCGACCGGGCAGTGCAATTCGGCATACCCGCCGAAAATATCATCATCGACCCGGTGGTTCCGGCACTGAAAACCCACCCCGACGCAGCGCGAATCACGCTGGAAACCATCCGCCGCCTGCGCGAATCGCTGGGGGTGAAAATCACCATGGGCGGCAGTAACATTTCGTTCAGCCTGCCGAATCGCGCCGCGCTGAATGCTGCCTTTTTGGCGCTGGCCATCGCCGCCGGCGTGACCCATCCCATCGTGAATGTGCTGCAACCGGAAGTCGTCGCCATCGCCCGCGCCACCGACCGGCTGCTGGGGAATCAAAAATAGAACACGGATGACACGGATTTTAAATGGACAGGATTAACAGGATTGACAAGATTTTCGTGCTATTCAAATAAATCCTGTGCATCCTGTAAATCCTGTCAAAATTTCCCATATTTTCATACATGACACAGAAGAGAAATTTTATGAAAATTGCCATCGGTTCCGAAAACCCCGTGAAAGTTGCCGCAGTGAAAACCATTCTGCAGCAGAAATTTCCCCGCGCCGAATTTGTGGCGCACGCCGTGCCCAGCGGCGTTTCCGAGCAACCGTGGGGTGACGATGAAACCATCACCGGCGCAGAAAACCGCGCGCGGGCGGTGCTCGCCGCCACCGATGCCGATGTTGGGGTTGGGCTGGAAGGCGGGGTAAAAGAAACGCCCGTCGGGTTGATGACCTGCGCATGGTGCGCCATCGTTGACCGGCACGGCAAAATCGGTTTCGGCGGGGGATTGAACATGCAGCTGCCGCCCACCGTTGCCAAAATGCTGCGGCGCGGCGGCGAGTTGGGTCCGGCGATGGATTCGCTGTCAAACGAACACAATACCAAACAGAAACAGGGCGCCATCGGCATTTTAACCGGCGGGCTGTCCAGCCGGCAAGCGGCATACAAGCAGTTGGTTGCGATGGCTGCCGCGCCGTTCGTCACAAATTATTTTTTGGAGGAAAAATGATGCAGAAAATTGTGGAATGTGTACCGAATTTCAGTGAAGGACGCCGCCCGGAGGTGGTGCAACAAATTGTGGATGCCATCGCCGCGGTGGACGGGGTGAAAGTGCTCGATTTTTCATCGGATGCCGACCACAACCGCAGTGTGGTCACGTTTGTCGCGCCGCCGGAAACGGTGGGCGATGCGGCATTCGCCGGGATTGCCAAAGCCGCCGAATTGATTGATATGACCCGACACACCGGCGGGCATCCCCGCATGGGCGCGACAGACGTTTGCCCGTTCATTCCCATCAAAGGGGTGACGATGGATGACTGTGTGGAAATTGCCAAAAAACTTGGTCAGCGGGTGGGGGATGAACTCGGCATTCCGGTATATCTGTATGAAAAAGCCGCCACCCGCCCCGAACGCGAAAATCTGGCGAAAGTTCGGAAGGGGCAATATGAAGGCATCCGCGATACCATCGCCACCGACCCGGCCCGCACCCCCGATTTCGGGCCCGCGAAAATGGGCACGGCGGGTGCAACCGCCATCGGTGCGCGGCAATTTCTCATCGCGTTCAACGTGTATCTGAACACCGATAACGTGGAAATTGCGAAAAAAATCGGCAAAGCGGTGCGCCATTCCGGCGGCGGATTGCGTTACGTCAAAGCGATGGGGCTGGAAGTGGACGGCAAAGCGCAGGTCAGCATGAACCTGACCGATTTCACCGGCACACCGATTTTCCGGGTGGTGGAGATGATTCGCCGCGAAGCCGACCGTTACGGCGTCGGCATCGAATCCACCGAATTGATTGGGCTGATTCCACAACAGGCGCTCATTGACGCTGCCGTGTGGTATTTGCAACTCGATGGTTTTTCGCCGGAGCAGGTATTAGAAAACCGTTTGACGGGTGAATAAATTTTGCTTTCCCCAAAAACGCGCCGCCGCACCGGATGGCGCGTTTTTTGTTTTCCGCGGCTGTGTAACCCACCTTACGGCAGAAACACCTCATTTTTGATACACTGTCATCACTGCGAAAATACCCAAAAGGAGCCACCCATGAATTACCCGATGCATCCCGATTTGAAAATCGGCAATAAATTTCCAAACTTTACCCTGCCCGACCACACCGGCGAGCCGCAGAAACTTTCGAAAATTCTGCGCGGCTTTCCCGGCGTGCTCTGTTTCTGCCGGGGCCATTATTGCCCCAAAGACCGGCGGCAGTTCACCAATTATGTCACCTATCTGCAACCGGAATTTCGAGTGAATTACTGCAAAATGATTACCGTCTCAGTGGATGACCGCATGAATGCCAATGAAATGCGCGATGCGCTCGGTGCGGATTGGCCATTTCTGCTTGACACGGACCGGACACTGTTGCACGAGTTGGAAATGACCGACACCACCGACCCTGCCCACGGCGAAGTGTATATCCCCTACACCTTCATTCTGGATAGCGACCGCACCATCCACAAAATTTACAACGGCTGGTGGTATCTCGGACGCCCCACGGTGGAGGAAATTCGTATGGATTTGCGTGCAGTGATGAGCCGACGTCCCGACTGGATTTACCACCGAAAGTGAGCCGCCATGCCAACCGCCGCAAAAAATCCGCAACCGAACCACCCGCCGCCAACACTGCACATTTTCGACAGTCATGCCGCGTTGGGTATCGCCGCCGCGCGCGATATTGCCGCCTGCGCCGTCGAAGCCATCGCCGAGCGGGGGCGATTCACCATTGCCATTTCGGGCGGTTCACTGCCGAAACTGGTTTTCCCCGCGCTCATCGCCGCCGTGCCGAGTCATCGGTGGGCACACTGGTTCGTTTTTTGGGCGGATGAACGACTGGTTCCCCTCGACCACCCCGACAGTAATTTTCGGCTGGCGAAAGAAACACTGTTTGACCATGTTTCCATTCCGCCGAAACAGATCTTTCCGGTGGATACCACCCCGCCCGCCGATGCCGCAGCGCGAAAATACCAAAAAATCATCGAAACAACCGTGGGCAATCCGCCGCAATTCGATGCAATTTTGCTGGGCATCGGAGCGGACGGGCATACAGCATCACTCTTTCCGGAGCATCCGCTGCTGGCAGAAACCGTCCGCACGGTTGCACCGGTGATCGATTCGCCAAAACCGCCGCCGGAACGGGTGACATTCACCTTGCCCGTGCTAACCGCGGCACACTGCGTTTTTTTCGTCACCACCGGTAGCAGCAAAGCAGACATCTTGCCGCGGGTACTGCTCCCCGCGCCGGACAGCCTCTTGCCCGCAGCGATGGTTCAAGCATCACACACCCCAACGCGATGGTATGTCGATATCGCCGCCGCGGGGAAAATATAGGTATTCAGTACTCAATCATCAGTTTTCAGAACTGACCACTCGGTTCTGTTGATGTTTGCCG
>JANTHQ010000105.1 GCA_024762375.1 Anaerolineaceae bacterium | reverse complement strand
TGATTGTTCTGGAGGCTTTATGCGAATTTCGAAATTATCGGCAGTTGGGTTTTTGGCAATTTTTATCAGCGTTGTCGCCACCGTGAGTATTTTCGCCGCAAACATGCTCACCAATGGCGGGTTTGAAGCACCTTTTGAACAGTATGGAACATATAATGGCTGGCAGTTACAAGTGGCACATGGGTGGGAGCACTTTTTTATTTCTGCCAATACATATGATGACGGGTCACGGCTTCGATTTTTCAGTTCTTCCGAATGGGCTGCATTTAACCCGGGTGGTTTTAATGAACACGTGGAAGGCAGTGAATCTCAAGTTTGGTGGTCGTCATCTACCAAGAAATTCGATGCAGGTGTTTTTCAGCAGATTTCAGGATTAATTCCCGGCGAAACATACGGTTTTTCGGCGGGGATTTTGCAAGCATTTGAGACAACTAGCCGTACTGACCCCGCCACTGGTGCGATGTTGCGAATGGTTGGCATCGATCCCACCGGCGGTGTCGACCCTGAATCTGATACCGTTTTATGGAGTCCGGCAGAACCACACGCGGCATTCGCCGATGGAGGAACAAAATATACATGGTTTTTCCCGAGTGTTGGTGCGGAAGCATTGTCAACCACGATGACGGTTTTTGTGCGAGTGCGCAGTAATGGCAGTGGTTCAACGCCTAATAGCGACCAAGTTTGGACGGACGCGGCATATTTTGATATCGCTCCCATTACCACTTTAGACGCAATTGCCATCAGCCCGACACAGGTACATGTAACATGGCAAGGTACACCACGAGCAGGTTTTCATCTGTTTGCGTATGAAGCCCAATACAAAAAACTTGCCGATAACGATTGGACTGACATTCAGATTTTTGATGTACTGGATGGAAATAATCCACCATTGGAAACTGGTGCGACACTATCGGTTGAACCGGGGGTAGCGTATGTTTTTCGTGCCCGCACATGGCACGAAGCCGATAGCGGAAATGAAAATGAAGTTGCTGGACCGTGGACAGAAAAAACATTCACTGCGGGCGGCGCGCTGGACGGCACGGTTTTCAACAATTCTGAAAACACCATCAGCGGGGCGACAGTCGCCGTCAGTGGCACAGCGACCCGGACGGTCAGCACGGCGGGCGGGCAATTCTCGCTGACAACCGGCGTGGGCACATTCGGCATCACGGCAACGACCACCGGCGGCTGGCAATCGCCGTCGCCGGTGTGGGCGGATGTGCCGGACAGCGGCACGGCGACAATTTCGCTGACGCTGCGCCCGCCCGATGATTTCATTGCCAATGGGGATTTTGACGGCTCGCTGGCGGGCTGGCAGCACACGCTCGCCGCACCGATTTTCGATACCGCCGCGCCGCGCGCGGGAGATGCGAGTCTGTGCATCACCGAAACCGGGATGCTGACCGCCACCGCCGCCGTCACCGATATGTACCGTCCCACCCTCTCTTTTTGGGTGCGGGCGCCGGGCGATGGCACAGATGCACTGACTGCCGAGATTTTTGTGCCCGGTGTGATTTCGTCCACGGCGGCAACCACCATCACCGCCGATACCGGCGGCTGGCAACACGTTTTTCTGCCGCTGAATGTGAGCGCAATACCCGTCACCGGCACGGCGCAATTCGGCGGGTCGGGGATTTTCCCGCAGCGCGAATTGTATTCCGGCGACGTGTCGGTGCGGTTTTCGGTGGCGCAAAACGGTGCGCCCACCCAATTCTGTTTGGATGAAATCAGCGCGGGCAGTCAGTGGGGCGGGGCGAATAAAGTTTTTCTGCCGCTGGTGATGCGGTGAGGGCGTCTCGGGTTTCGAGATACGCCTCGCGGATGTACGGTTGAAGCGCATCCCACCGCCCGATGGCTTCCAAATAGCGGCGTACCCAGTTTTGCCATTCGGATAGTGTTTCGGGGCGTGGCGTGGGACAGAATTTTCGCAAAAACGGCACCATTCGCAATTCCGCGGTCAGCAATTCGTCGAGCATGAGCCACGCGATGGGGCCGCCCTCTACCAAAAAACGGCTGTCGGTGATGGCGCGCACGGTTTCGGCGAGATTGTATGGCACGATGCGATGGCGGGCATGCCAGCGCCCGTTTCGGTGGGTGAGCATCAGATATTGTGCGGCGGTCGTTTCGCCGAAAGGTAGCCCGACGCTGCCGGTGAGCACCAAAAATTTGTCGCGCCAGCGCATCTGCCATTGCATGTGCACATGTCCCCCGGCAATTGTTTTGGTGGGGATGCGTGCCAGCGCCGTCGCCATATCGGCATCAATGCCGGCGGAAAAACTTCGGTCTGCACTCAACGGCGAGGCGTGACACACCAGCACATCGTCGCCGTGTGGCCCCGGCACGGTATGCGTCAGCGGCAAGGCGTCAATTTCGGTGATGGTTTGGGTAGAAAGTTGCCGCGCGGCAAAGCGGATGGGCATAAACTGAATGAGTTGCCGGATGTCGGGGTTGCGGTCGGGTTGGTAGTATGCTAACATATAGTCTTCATGATTCCCGCGCACCGTGGGGATATTTCGTGCGCGCAGGGTGCGCCACACCGCTTCCGAGCCGGGAAAGGGGTTGACAGCATCGCCCGCGCAAACGATGGCATCCGGGTGGTGGCGGTCAATATCGTCCAGCACGGCATCCAACGCGGCTTTATTGCCATGAACATCGGCGAAGAGAGCAATTTTCATACGGGGATTTCCTTTCGGCGGTAAACTCATCGTCAGTATACCCGAAAGAAATGGTGCCGACAATCGGCAATTTGGCGAATGTGTGATGTGTGCATGTGAGCAGGTGTGCGGGGGAGGTTTGCCACCCTGCAACTCTGCAACTCTGCTACCTTGCCACCTTGAAACTTTGGACTTGAAACTTTGGACTTGAAACTTGAAACCTTAAACTATCTGCTCACCGGCATCTCACTGGGATTTTATGCGGGGGTCAGTCCAGGGCCGTTGCAAACGTTTTTGCTGGCGGAATCTCTGAAAAACGGCTGGAAACACACCTTGCCGGCGGCGCTATCGCCGTTGCTCAGTGACATTTTGGTTGTGCCCCTGATTCTGCTGGTGCTCACTCAAGCCCCCGACCGCTTTTTGACTGTGCTGCGAATTGTCGGCGGCGGGTTTATCCTGTTTTTGGCATGGGATGCGTGGAAATCGGCGCGGGCGGAAACGGTATTGCATCAGTTGGAAACGCCGCCCCCGCGCGGGCAAAGCCTGTTGAAAGCGGCGTTGATGAATCTGCTCAATCCAAACCCGTATTTGTTTTGGAGTATTATTGCCGGGCCGATTTTTTTGGACGGCTGGCGACAATCGCCGGCGCTGGGAGGAAGTTTCGTTGGGGGATTTTACGGCGCGTTCATCGCCCTGACAGCGGTTTTGATTGTGATTTTCGCCACCGCACGGAATCTCGGCGCGGTACTGACCCGCCGGTTGGGAATGGTGTCGGCGGTGGCGCTGGCAGTTTTCGGTGTGTATCAACTTTGGCTGGGAGTTGTCAGTTGGTGAGCCCCAGTTCAACCGCAAAAATTCGCCGCAGAATGGCCACTGCGGTGGCGTATGATGAGTCCATCCCAAAATAGAGCAGGCTTTTCGACAGCAGCGATTGCCGCTTGCTGTACGGCGTATCCGAAGCGTAGTGCAGCACGCCGATGTCATACGGTTGTTCGGCATACACTTTCACAATTTCATTCACCGGATAGCGTTTCGGCGATATATTTTCATACATGGCACTGAGATATGGCCCTGCTTCCATTTCGATGTCGGTATAACCTTCTTGATAAAACAGGTGCATAAACTGTTTGTTTTGCAGAAATGTGCCGCGCACCGTGACCGCTTTTTGGTTATCCAACACCGTGCCGAAACCCAAATACGGCGCGACATCACCGGCGCAGAAACAGTTGGTGAACAGATATGTGTTGCGTGAATGTTCATCGTGCACCACATTGGGTATCATCACATCGCCGACACGCCCGTTGAGGGTTGCGGCTTTGCCCAAAAGATACAACCCTTTCATTGTGCCGACATTCGCTGAAACGTGTGCCAGAATTTCATACGCCGCCATGCCCAGCGGGTAATCGATGTTCACAATCAGTGCATCGCTGTGGCGCAACTGCGAGAAATCAGCATCGGGCAATTGCAATCGCGGGTCGAAATGTGCCGGGTCGAGTTGCGATAGTTCCACAACCTGCACACCGACATCCAAATTGAACGGCTGGTTGACGCTGTGGATGCCGTGTGCCAGCTCATGCGCGGCTTTTCGGGCGGCGTGCACCTCGCCATCTGGGGTAGCCAAATACTGTCGCAATAGATAGTAAAGCAGGTTTTCCTTCTGTCCGGGTTGAGGTTTTTCTTGCAGCTGTTGATATTCCGTCATCAGCCCTTCCGGGTTTTCTGTTTCCAGAAAATCGAGCAGCGAACCGGCGATGGCGTGAGCATATCCACCCAGCAGGTTCGGCAGGGCGTGCATATTGGATGAAATGAAATAAACGGGGCGGTCGTGAACATCGGGTACACCACCGTGTTGCATAGCCTGTTCCCACCAACTTTGGGTGGCGCGACGGTAATCGTTGCGCGAACCGGCCAGCATTCGCAGCGCGAGCCGTTTTTCGGCGCGGGCAACCTGTAGCAAATTTTCCATCACGCTGTCGCCCCAAATTTGCGTCAATTTTGCAAAATCGGTTTCAGACAATTCCAGCGCTTCCCGAAAATCGGCGGGGGTGAGGTTCTCTCGGCGCAACAGCCCGTAACGGGTAAATTTCTCGTGCATTTTGTTCCATTCAATTTGGAAGGTGGTCAGCATCGGCACCAAATCATCAATATCGGAAATGCTGTTGATGAACACACCCAGCGTTTCTTCGCCATCGAAAAACATTTTCCGGCGACGCGCCCGCGCTTTCACCACCGACCACGATTCGATATTGGGGTACCCGCGCCGGGCAAAAACCTCGGCGGATTGCCCCAGCAGCACCAGCCGGATATCTTTCAGGCACACCGGCAGCCGCAGCGAACTGTACACAAACGCCGAAATGTCAATCGCATCGCTGTTTGCGCCCTGATGCAAACTGGCATTCATGCCGGAATGAGTTTCTTCCAGCGAACGCACCTGCACTTCGCCGCTGGAACGCAGCAGCGAATAGTATGTTCGCATATAAAGGTCAATATCTTCATTACCAGAAACGGGAATTGCGCGATCCATAAAATTGTCCTTTGTTGGTTTTTAGCGGCCAGCCATCAGCCATTGGCTATCAGCAACCGGTGGTTGAATGCTGATTGCTGACAGCCGAATGTTGATAACTACTTTAAACTAATTGCTCAATTGTGCAAAAACCGATTGGAGAAAAAATGCCCGAAACTGAATTTCCCATTGATGACGCGCTGGCTATTTTGCGCACAGATATGGCAAAAATGCCCCAACCGCTGATTGACCAGATGAGCGCCGAGCATCAAACGCCGTATAAAATTTTAATAGCCACCCTGCTCAGCCTGCGAACAAAAGACAGCACCACCGCCATCGCCGCACCAAAACTGTTTGCGCTGGCAGAAACCCCCGCCGAGATGGTGAAACTGTCGCCCGAACAAATTGAGAAAGCCATCTATCCGGTGGGATTTTATCGCAATAAAGCGCGCAGCATTTTAAAAGCCAGCCAAAAATTACTCGATGATTTCGATGGGGCAGTGCCGCGCACGCTGGAAGAATTGCTGTCGCTGCCGGGTGTGGGACGCAAAACCGCCAATTTGGTGCTGACGATGGGTTTTGGCCTGCCGGGCATCTGCGTGGATATTCATGTCCATCGCATCTCTAACCGGTGGGGGTACGTGCAGACAAAATCGCCGGAAGAAACGGAGATGGCACTGCGGGCAAAATTGCCGCAAAAATACTGGATAGAATACAATTCGCTGCTGGTGACACTGGGGCAAACTATCTGCCATCCCACTTCGCCGTGGTGCAGTAAGTGTCCGCTGGCAAACATTTGCCCCAAAATCGGAGTCACTCGCCGCCGATGAGCGCAAATCGAGTGAAAAGATGAAAGTGGGAATGCGAGTGGGTGAGATTTCCAGTGTATGATTTTGAGGGATGAGAAAAACGCATCCTGAGTAGCGGTTCACAGCGTGAGCCGCGTATCGAAGGGCGTTTTTGTCACCGATTTCCACCCTTCGATACGCCCTGCGGGCTACTCAGGGTGAGAAATCAGTGACCGTCAACAAAACCTATCGTGTAACTCTGCAATGCCGGTGAGTTTGTTGAATCGGGATGTTTGCTTTAAAATCCCCCAGAACAACTTTAATCCCGAACCAATTGGAGGTTTCATGGATACCACCATTCAACTGGCAGCAGGTTTTACCCCGTTGCCGCAACGCATTCAACGCTTGCTGGAACTGGCTTACAACTTGTGGTGGAGTTGGCATCCCGAAGCGAGTGCACTGTATCAAAAAATTGATGACGATTTATGGGAGGAAGTGTATCACAATCCCGTGAAATTCCTGCGAGAAGTACGACAATCGGCGCTGGACGATGCTGCCAAAGACGCCGAATTTTTGCGGGCATACCACGCCGTGCTGGCCGATTTCGATGCGTACCAGGTTTTCGACAAAACATGGTATTCGCAGAAGTTTTCGCATTTGGCCGGAAAAACCATCGCGTATTTTTCGGCTGAATTTGGCCTGCATGAAAGCCTGCCCATCTATTCCGGCGGGTTGGGCATCCTCTCCGGCGACCACACCAAAGAAGCCAGCGATTTGGGTTTGCC
>JANTHQ010000104.1 GCA_024762375.1 Anaerolineaceae bacterium | reverse complement strand
ACTGGCGATGCACCTGAAATTACGCGCCAATGCCGCCAATCGCCCGGCACGGGTGTTGCTGCCGGTGGATTGTGTGGACACCTACGATTTGCCCGTCGAAACGGCGGAGAAAATCGGCGCAATACCGCACGATGGCAACCTGCTGCACTTGGTTTTTCTGTACAATATGATGCTCAATGGGGTGGAAGTGGTGGCGAGCATAAAATAACACTTTTGGGGAGACAATATGTCAATTTTTAACAACGAACGATTGACCAACGAGATTTTCAAATTGGATATAGACCGTATGCGGCGTGGCTGGTATTCCGACAAATATTTCATCAACATTGCCGACACGCTGAAAAAACTTGCCGCCGCCAATTACCGTTTCGATGGCGATGCGTCGCGGGTGACGGACGACTCGCTCAATCCGCACCATCTGCGCACCGGCGATGTGTGGGTCGAAATGCAAATCTTCAACCGCCGCCGCCCGCAAGCGGTCATCGCCGGGGTGGACAAAGCGCTGAGCATGTTGCGCCACTGCACCGGCTATTTTGATGAAACCGGCGAATTTGTGGAAACATGGCAAAATTTGGAGGTGGAAGCGGTGCAGGATGGCGTCATCACCCGATACGATGGCGATATTACCCGCTTGCAGCCCGTGATGAAAATTCGCGGGCGATACCGCGATATTGCCATTTTGGAAACGCCGATTTTGGGCGCACTCACGCGCGGCAGCCGAATTGCCACCAATGTATACAACACGCTGGTGGCGGCGCGCGGCAAACCCGTCCTTTTCTTTCCGGCACGATTCGATGCGCACGAAGTGCAAGCCGCCGACGGCTACGCCTATGATATTGCCGTGAAACGGTTCAATCTCGATTTTGGCGGGCATGTGGCATCTTTCGTTTCTACCGATGCGCAGGGCGACTGGTGGGGCGGCCTCGGCGGGGGAACGGTAGCGCACGCGGCGATTGCATCGTTTTTGGGCGATACGGTCGCGGCGATGCTGGCGTTTGCCGCCACACAGGACGTTTCTGTGCCGCGGGTGGCGCTGGTCGATTTTAACAATGATTCGGTGGGCACGAGTTTGGCGGTGCTCAAAGCGATGTTTGCCCGATACCGGCAGGCAATCGAAGCGGGCGATGATACCGAAGCCGAAAAATACCGACTGTTCGGCGTGCGGCTCGACACGGCGGGCAATATGCGCGACATCAGTTTGCCGCCGCTGGGCGACAGAAAACTTGATAACGGCGTCAACCCGCGGCTGGTGTGGACGGTTCGGCAGGCAATAGACCACGCATGGGAAAGTTGGCAACTTCCCGCCGAATGGCAATCGCGCGCCCGCGAATATTGCCGCGATGTGAAAATCGTGGTCAGCGGCGGGTTCAACCCGAAAAAAATTCGGCAATTTGAAGATTTGGGCGTTCCTGCCGACATTTACGGCGTGGGTTCCAGCCTGATGAGCAACGATGGGCATTTGGGAACCAACACCGATTTCACGGCGGATGTGGTGCGGGTGCGGCTGGAAAAAACGTGGATACCGATGGGGAAAGTCGGGCGGGTGGCGTGCGACAATCCCGATTTATCGCCGGTAGATTTGTCGTCGCTGTGACCCAAATAAATTTGCAATCACATTGACAGTAAATCGCTGTTGTGTTATGATGAAAACGGAGTACGCTCCACACTAAAATTGCAAACCGGGCGAAAGGAGTACATAACGGTATGGCATCTCGCACAGAACAAATGGTAGCTCGTTTACGAGATTTACAGGCGGGCACAGCCGACATCGAAGCGTCAGCAGTGGTCAGCGTGGACGGGTTGATTATGGCATCATCGTTACCGCAGGACATCGAAGAAGACCGTGTGTCGGCAATGTCCGCAGCGATGCTGTCGTTGGGCGAACGCATTGCGCAAGAGTTGAGCCGTGGATATCTCGACCAGGTGTACATTCGCGGCACCAATGGATATGTCATCTTGATGTCTGTCGGAGAAGAAGCGGTGCTCACCGTTATGGCTCGCGCCGATGCGAAACTCGGCCTGATTTTCCTCGATATGAAACGCGCCGCAGAAGATTTATCTCGGCTGGTATAACCTTAAAATGCACAAAAGCCACCTCGAATGGGGTGGCTTTTTTGTTGTTTGTTGGTTGTCATTTGCCGGAATTTTGGCTTTGAACCCTACAATTCCAGCGGGATGAAATTGTCGCCGTATGCCCCCAAATTGGGTCCGAGTTCCGCTTCATAATTCGGGCGAAATGCCCAATCGCGATCGCAGGCCTGACATTTCATGCAGTTGGCGGGCGGGCACGCCTTCGTCAGCGCATTTTTGTGGGCGCGCTTCAAATCCCAACTGAAATATGCTTTGCTCACCCCGGCGTTCACCGTGTCCCACGGCAACCGCGCCGAAACATCCCGCTCGCGCAAAAACTCATCCTGACTCAGCCCTTCGGCATCCAGCGCACGCTGCCACTCTTTCAGCGATACCCGCCGCATCTGTGCCAGCACCCGCCCCAGCCGCCGATCGCCGCGTGCCAGCACACCTTCCACCGCTGCCCACGCCGGGCTGTCACTGCGAACCGCAATGCCCTGCGGCAGCAATCGCTGTTCCAAATAGCGCACCCGTGCTTCGATAGTTTCCACCGGCATCATCGCCGCCCATTGAAAGGCCGTTTGCGCTTTGGGCACATACGGCGTCGCATTGATGGCCATATTTCGCGGAAAAACCGCTTTTGCCGCCAGCGCCAGTTCGGCAATGGCCGCCACATCCTCTTCCTGTTCGGTGGGCTGTCCCACCATAAAATACATTTTCAGTTGCGGAAAATTATATTTTGCCGCCAATTCTACCGCGTGCAAAATCTGGTCGTCCGATTGCGGCTTGTTGATGACCTTCCGCATTCGCACCGACCCGGCCTCCGGGGCGATGGTCAATGTTTGATTGCCGCTTTCGGCCAGCCCTTTGATGAGCGGCTCGGAGATGGGGTCAACCCGCATGGATGACGCCGTGAGCCGCGCGCCCATCGCCCGCAATTCGGTGGCGATATCATCAATCCACGAATGATCGCTGACGGCGGCACTGACCAACCCGATGCGGTCGCGGTGCGATAACCCATGTTTGGCCGCCGCCAAAACCGTGTCCAAATGCATCTCGCGCATGGGGCGATAAACATACCCGGCCAGACAAAAACGGCAGCCGCGTCCGCAGCCGCGCGCAATTTCAATCAGGGTGCGGTCGCCGAATTCGGTGTGCGGGGTGTAAATTTGAGTCACGGTGGGAAAATCATTCAGGTTTTTCAGCCAAACCCGTGCCACTTGCGATTGGCTCACCGCCGGAACATACATCCCGTCAACCGCTGCCAGCGTTTCAAGTGCCGCCGGGCGCGGCTGGTCGATGGCCTCCCACAGTGCATCAATCAGCGGGTGGACGATGGCTTCCCCTTCGCCAATTGCCACCCCGTCGAAAATTTCGGCCATCGGTTCGGGGTTGGTGTAAATGGCCGGCCCGCCGGCAATGATGATGGGGTCGGCGGCGGTGCGGTCGGCGGCGAAAATTGGAATATCCGCCTGCCGCAGCATGGCAATCACATTAAAATAATCCAGCTCGTATGAAATGGTGAAGGCGATAACCGGAAATTCTGCCAGTGGCGTTTGCGATTCTAGCGAGATGATTGGCTCGTTGGGGCGGGCAAGTTGTTGGGTGCCGAAAAAAACCCGCTCGCAGACCACATCCGGCTCATCGTTAAACAGGCGATAGAGCGTGTGCAGTCCCAAACTGCTCATTCCCACCCGATAGGTATTCGCATAGACCAGCGCAACGGGTAGTTTGCCGCCCCAGTTTTTTATCACGGCGCCTTCTTCCTGCGCCAAAATTTTCTTCAGTTTTTCGGTTGAACGGTAGTTGCGTTTCATAAACCCCAATTTTTATCGTATTTTCGATAAAAATTATACGTGCGATGGGGCGTGTGGGCAAACGGGGGAGGTGTCGGAGGATTGGAGATTGGTTATTGGAAAATAAATTACCAACAACCAATCTCCAATCGCTATTTAAACCTGAATTCGGAGTTTTTCTCGAAAAGAGAAAAAGCGGATATTTTGCAGAAATTTTTGAAATGTCATTCCCGCGAAGGCGGGAATCCATAGGTTTCTGTTGTGGATTCCGGACAATTCGCTGCGCGAATTTCCGGAACGACAAAAACTCCGAACTGACATTATTTTAGCATTCACTATACCCGCACGAGTGGCATTTTTTGCACCCTTCGATGTTCATCAGGGTGGCATTGCCGCAAATGGGGCACAAGTCGCCGTGGGGAGCGCCGGTCAATTCCATCTGGAAACCGAGCGGGTCGGCGCTGTCCTCTTCTTCCGGCAAACCGGGCAAATCTGCCTGCGAATTGAAACCGATATGTTCCGCCAGGGCTTGCGCCACCGCGTCGGGCAGGCTCATCACGCGAGATTTTCCGAATCCGTGCGGCCTGCCGCTGCCGATGCCGCGCAGTTGGGCGATGATGTCCTGCACGCGCTCGTATGGGCTCAACGGGCTGGGCATACGCAAAATCAGGCTGATGAGCCGCCCCAATCCTTCGGCATCCGCAGCGACATCCGAGCCGACTTTTGCCACGTTGATGAATACTTCAAACGGTTCTTGTTTGCCGCCGCCGTTGTAATTCACGGTGATATATGCTGTGCCGATGGGGGTCACTTTGCGGTAGGTATTGCCGTGCAAAGTGGTGGGGCGCACCCGCGGTTTGATTTCTGCCATCGGGGCAGCCGCTTTTGTTTCCGGTTCATCGGTTTTCGCTTTGAGTACCTGCTCGTCGCGCGAACCGTCGCGGTAGATTGTGCCGCCTTTCGCGCCGAGGTCATACAGCAGTTCATACAACTCGCGTGTTTGGTCGATGGTATAGCTGTTGGGGGCGTTGCACGTTTTCGAGATGCTGGAATCGACCCATTTTTGGATGGCAGCTTGCACGCGAACGTGATCTTCCGGCGATAAATCCATAGCGGTGACAAAGTAATTGGGCAGGGGTTCATCGGGGTGTGCCGTTTTCCACTCGTCATATACATCCACCCGCTCGACGTTTGTGCCCATACGGCCCATGCGTTCCCATTCCCAGAAATAGTATGGTTCGATGCCGGTGGAGGTGCCAACCATCGTGCCGGTGGTGCCGGTGGGTGCTTGTGTCAGCAGGGTGACGTTGCGGATGCCTTTTTCGCGCACGGCCTGCCGAACGTTTTCCGGCATTTGCAGCATAAAACCGCTGTTCAGATATTTTTCCGCATCGAACATGGTAAATGCGCCTTTTTCAGCGGCGTAGTCGGCGCTGGCCAGATATGCTTCGCTGGCGATAAATTTGTAGAGTTGGTCGATGAATTCTTCGGCTTCGGCACTGCCATATCGCAATTTCAGGCGGATGAGCATTTCTGCCAGCCCCATTGTGCCCAGCCCCAACCGCCGCTCTGATAGTTGCTGGCGGGCGTTTTCTTCGAAAAAGTAGGGGGTGTTGTCAATCACATCATCCAAAAAACGAACGGCGAACCGCACGGTTTTGCCCAGATTTTTCCAATCGACTGCGCCATCGCGCACGAAACGCGAGAGGTTGATGGCGCCCAGATTGCAAACGCCCCATTCCGGCAAACCCTGTTCGCCGCAGGGATTGGTGCAATTGATGGTGGAATAGTACCAGGAATTGCTCATTTTGTTGTAGCGGTCGATGAAAAATACACCCGGCTCGGCGCTGGCCCATGCACTTTCGATGATGGCGTCCCAGATTTCGCGGGCTTTGACGGTTTTATGCACCACCACCGGTTTTCCGGCCTCGCGCCACTCTTTCAGGTTTCCGCGCCACATTTCGTTATAATCCGGGTGGCCGGTATCAGGAAAAACGAGTTCCCAATCGCCATCGGTTTTTACGGCAGACATAAAAGCATCGCTAATGGCCACGCTGATGTTGGCATTGGTGATTTTGCCCATTTCTCGTTTGCTGGTGATGAAATCGAAAATGTCGGGATGCCAGTCGTTTAAAATGAGCATCAGTGCGCCGCGCCGACTGCCGCCCTGTTCGATGAGGCCGGTGACGAAACTGTACAATGCGCCCCATGAAACGGAGCCGCTCGACCGGCCGTTGACGCCTTTCACGTAGGCGTGCCGCGGGCGCAGCGATGAAAGGTTGATGCCCACGCCGCCGCCACGTGACATAATTTCAGTCATGTGCGATAGGGTTTTCATAATGCCGCCGCGGCTGTCGTGCGGGGAGGGGATGACATAACAATTGTAATAGGTTAGGTTTTGGTCGGTTCCCGCGCCGGTGAGAATGCGTCCGCCGGGCACGAATTTCCAGTCTTCCAGCAGCCAGCGGAAATTCTTTTCCCATTTTTGGCGTTGGTCAGGGGCTTCTTCTTCGGCGATGCCGCGCGCCACACGGGCAATCAATTGGGCGGGGTCGGTTTCCAACGGCTTGTCGATGTGTTCCACGGCTTGGGTGACCTCGGTGCCGTCTTTCAGTTTTAAGGTGACTTCGGTGCCATTCAGTGCGGTTACGGTGCCGATTTCGCGCTGGCCGGTTTGAAGGTTGGTGCAGACCACGGCGGTATCGCCGACGGTGAGCGTTTCTTTTTGAGCGTCTTTCAGCGCGTAACGGTCAAGAAAAATTTTCTCTCCCAGAGGTTTTAGATAGTTTTTTTGTGTTTTGGCGACCATGGGGCAACCCTCCTAGTTTTTCTGGCAAATTATTACTGCACTCAACGGTGATGTGCCGAAATTATTTTTCATCCA
>JANTHQ010000103.1 GCA_024762375.1 Anaerolineaceae bacterium | reverse complement strand
GTCCACAATTTTCACCACTGAATCGATACCGGCACTGCTGATGGTTCCCGCCATCAGTTTTTCCAGCGTCGCATCGTCAAACACGGCGACGCGCGTTGCGGCGGGCGTGGGCGTTGCGGCAGGCGTGGGCGTCGGCGGGGCGGGGGTTGGGGTGCCGATGCGCGGAAAGTTGGTCGCGGTCGGCGGCGCCGGAATAACTATCGCATCTTTGGTCGGCAGCGTTTGCGGCGCGGGAGTCTCGGCGTTTGGTGCGCCGATGGCGCAGCCGGTCGCAACGAGAGTCAGTATGGTGAACAAAAAAAGTTTTTTCATCGAATAGCCTTTCGGTGTCAGTGTTTTTACCGTCGTTATTATACACCAAAACGGCAGATGGCGTAATATCAGCCCAAAAAACAAAAACACCCCGCAATTTCGCGAGGTGTTTTTTAAGGCGACGACCGGATTCGAACCGGTGAATAAGGGTTTTGCAGACCCCTGCCTTACCACTTGGCTACGTCGCCGCGAAAAAGATTTTAGCATAAATGCTACGGTCGAGCAACTTTTTATGGTGGTTTGGCGAGCAAGTCCACGATTTGATAATGCTATCGGTCGGGTGTATCATCGGGGGCGGAAAAATTATTGGCCAAATTTAGTTGCAGATATTCAAGGACGATTTATGCACAATGAACTTCGCAGTGTCAGTATTGTTGGTATTGGGCAAATTCCGGTATTGAAAGAGAATCCAAAAAGTTTGCGCGAAATGGGCGCAGAGGTGCTGCACCTGGCGATGGAAGATGCCGGTATTGACCAGATTGACGGGTTGTTTGTGGGCAATATGCTGGCCGATGAGTTGCAAGGGCAAAAACACGTGGCGACGCTGATTGCCAGCGCCGCCGGTATGCGCGGCATCGAAGCCCTGCACGTGCGTGCCGCCACAGCCACCGGCGCCGCCGCGCTGCGAATGGCGTATTTTGCGGTAGCCAGTGGCGAAGCGCGGTTGGCGGTTGCGCTGGGGGTAGAAAAAATGAGCGGGGGCAATTCGACGGCCGCGCTGGCAAAAGCGCTCGATGCGGAAACGGAAACGTCTGCCGGAGCAACACTGCTGAGTCAGAACGCAAAACTGATGCAGCAATATATGGACACATACGGCGTGACGGTGGATGCATTCAACAACTTTTCACTGACGGCGCACCAAAATGCACGCACCAACCCGAACGCACTGTTTAAAGATAAAAACGTCACCACCGAAATGATCCGCAATTCGCGGGTGATTGTGCCGCCGCTGCGACTGTTCGATGCGTCGCCGTTGTGCGACGGCGCAGCCGCAGTGGTGCTCACCCGCAGTGAAGAAGCGCGGGCATACACCCACCAGCCCGTAAAAATCCTCAGTTCCAGCGTGGCAACCGATTGGCTGCGAATTGCCGACCGCAGCAATCCGTTGCGCCTTTTCGCCGCAGAAAAGTCTTCGCGAGAGGCGTTCCGCAAAGCGAATGTTCATCGCACCGATTTGGATGTGGTGGAGGTACACGATGCTTTCAGTATTATGAGTTGTATGGCGTTGGAGGCGCTCGGCTTTGCCAAACCCGGCGAAGGCTGGCGGTTGGCGGCTGAAAATCAAATCGGGCTGAATGGTTCGGTGCCGATTTCCACCTTTGGCGGGTTGAAAGCGCGCGGACACCCCATCGGCGCAACGGCACTCTATCAAACGTGTGAAATTGTCCAGCAGTTGATGGGAAAAGCGGGGGCAAATCAGGTAAAAAATGCCGAACTGGCGATGCTACTCAGCATCGGTGGCGCGGGGAGCACCGCGCTGACCCACATTTTTGGAATGTGAACCTCACTGCGGCAGATTGTCCGAAATCAGCGTTTTCAATTCAGAAAGGGTTTTCACCGCGTTCATCTTTTCGGCAGAAAGCCAAACCTGCGGTGGCGCATCGGGATGGTGGCGCAGCACAGCGGGCAATTCGATGCCGGTAATGCCGTACCGGGCGCGGAGTTCATCGCGGTGCAAAAATTCCACGGAAACGCCCAACTGCGAAATGAATTGCCGCCAATCGCTGCGCATTCCCAAATTGGAATATGTCAGCGCGCATAAATTGCAGGCATACGTTTCGGGCGAAAAAATCTTGTGTGCCCAATCCGCCAACCCGTTGAACAATCCGCTATCCGCATTATAAACAAAAATCAGTTTCATTCTATCCCACGTTTAATTTTACGCCCACCGGACAGTGGTCGCTGCCTTCCACTTCCGGCAAAATGAACGCATCGGTGATGCGGGGCATCAATTCCGGCGCGGCGAAAAAGTAATCAATCCGCCAGCCCACATTTCGCGCCCGTGCCCCAAACCGCTGCGACCACCACGTGTATTGCCCCGGCGCATCGGGGTGAAAATGGCGGAAGGTATCCACATAGCCTGCCGCCAGCACCGCATCAATCCACGCTCGCTCTTCCGGCAAAAATCCGGTGGTTTTTTGATTTGATTTCGGGTTGGCGAGGTCAATCTCGCGGTGAGCCGTATTCACGTCCCCACCGAACAGCACCGGCTTGCCCGCCGCTCGCAGCGATTCGCATTTTTGCAGAAAGGCATCATAAAAAGCCATTTTGAACGGCACCCGGCTCAAATCGCGCCCGCCGTTGGGGAAATAGCAATTTATCAGCGAAAAATCGGCATAATGAGCGATGATGGTGCGCCCTTCGGTGTCGAATTCCTCAATGCCCAGCCCGAATTCTACCCCCAGTGGCTCAATTTTGGTGAGCAATCCCGTGCCGCTGTACCCCTTTTTCCGTTTTGACGCGTTCCAAAAAGCGAAATAGCCATCGGGGGCAGCGGCCTCGGCGGGGATTTGGTGCGGCTCGGCGCGGGTTTCCTGCAAACAGAGAATGTCCGGTTGGGCGGCGGCCAGCCAATCCGAAAACCCTTTTCGGTGTGCGGCCCGGATGCCGTTAACGTTCCACGAAAGAATGGTGAGCTGTGTTGTCATATCATAACCTCAGAATACACAAATGGGAGATGTTTTTCTGTAAGTTGGCATACAGAAACGGTGGTTTTGATTTTACCATATTCCAGACTGCATAATGTAAGACAATACAATGAAACGCCAATACATTCGAGCCTATTTTACCTTCACGGCATTTTCCGCCACTTTTTGTGCCACTTCTGCCGGTTTGATGCGCGGTTCTATTTTGTAAAAATGCCCCACCGCCGATTCCCACGTTTCCAGCAGTTGTGTGGCGCGGGGACTGCACGTTTTCTGCGCGTGCTGTGCCACCAGCGAGCGTACCCGCTCCCGCTCAACATCTGCCAGCGGCAAAATTTCGACCATATCGTCGTTTACGTTCCACTCCGGCACGCCATCCGGCGCAAAAAGATACGCCACACCGCCGCTCATTCCCGCGCCAAAATTAAAGCCGACCGGCCCCAGCACCACCACTTCGCCGCCGGTCATATATTCGCACCCGTGATTGCCGACGCCTTCCACCACGGCGACCGCGCCGCTGTTGCGCACGGCGAATCGCTCGCCGGCTTGACCCGCCGCAAACAACTGCCCGCCGGTTGCGCCGTAAAGGGCGGTGTTCCCCAAAATAGTATTTTCGTGCGGCACAATGGGCGCTTCAGCCGGTGGGGCGAGCACAATTTCGCCCCCCGCCATACCTTTTCCCACATAATCATTTGCGTCACCGATGACCGTTAGGTGCATGCCGGGCGCATTGAAGGCCCCGAAACTCTGCCCGGCACTGCCTTCAAACACAAAATGCAGTTTGTTTTCGGGTAACCCTTTTTCGCCAAAACGCGCCGCGATTGCGCCCGCCAGCGTCGCGCCCACGCTCCGGTCGGTGTTGTGGATTTTCATGCGGTGGGTGATGATGTTGCCGTTTTTCAGCGCGGGGCGCGCCACTTCCAGCAGATGCCAATTCAAATGGGTAACGCTGAAAATATCATTGGAAGGCAAAATATTTCGGCGGGGAAGAATGCCCGCGTTATCCGGTGTCGCTGTCAACGGCGATAAATCCATTTCCGGCACGGCAGTTTGCGCCAGCAAATCCACCCGCCCGATGACATCTCGCAGACGGCGGTAGCCCATCTGCGCCAGCAATTCGCGCACTTCTTCTGCGATGAAGGTGAAATAGGCGATGACCCGCTCCGGGTTGCCGGGGAATTTTGCGCGCAGACTCGCTTTTTGGGTGGCAATGCCGACCGGGCAGGTGTTGTTTTGGCATGCTCGCGCCATGACACACCCTTCGGCGACGAGTGCGCCCGTGCCAAACGAATATTCATCCGCGCCGAGCAGTGCCGCCATCAGCACATCGTGCCCTGTTTTCAGGCCGCCGTCCACCCGGACGCGCACGCGGTCGCGCAAATCGTTGGCAATCAGCGTTTGTTGGGCTTCCGCCAGCCCGACTTCAAACGGCAATCCGGCATGTTTCATGCTGCTGAGTGGCGATGCGCCCGTGCCGCCATCCGCGCCGGAAATATGGACGACATCCGCGCCGCCTTTGACGACCCCCGCCGCCACCGTCCCGACACCACTTTCCGCCACCAGTTTGACTGAAATGGCCGCCAGCGGATTGATTTGTTTCAGGTCGAAAATCAATTGCGCCAAATCTTCGATGCTGTAAATATCGTGGTGCGGCGGCGGCGAAATCAATCCGACGCCGGGTGTGCTGTGCCGCAATCCGGCAATTTCCACCGACACTTTATGCCCCGGCAGATGGCCGCCTTCGCCCGGTTTTGACCCCTGCGCCATTTTTATCTGCAATTCCCGCGCCGACATCAAATAGGCGGGCGTGACGCCGAACCGCCCCGATGCCACTTGTTTGATGGCGCTGTTCGCCTCCGTGCCGAAGCGGTCTGCCCCTTCGCCCCCTTCGCCGCTGTTGCTCAACCCGCCAATGCGATTCATCGCAATGGCGAGCGTGCGGTGAGCCTCTGCGCTGATGGCACCGTGGCTGATGGCGGCGGTTGAAAAACGTTTCAGAATTTCCGCCACCGGCTCAACCTCCGAGAGTGGAATCGGCTCGCGGTCGGATTGCACACTCAAACCGCCAATTGGCGTGGTGGCAATTTTGCGGGCTTCCGTTTCGCGTGTCATGGTGGAAAAGGTTTTGAATGCGTCAAATGATTCGGTGGAAACGGCTGTGTGCAATGCTTTTATCGACGCCGGATTGTAACCGTGATATTCCCCGCCGCGTTTGAATTTAAACCAGCCCGGACTGTCCAATTTACTTCCGGCGGGGGCAAATGCCCGCCGATGCCAGCGCAGCGTATTTTCCGCCAAAACTTCCAGCGACGCGCCGCCAAAGCGGGACGGCGTGCCGCACAGACAGAGGTCAATCACATCCTGCCCCAGCCCGATGGCTTCAAAAATCTGTGCGCCGCAGTAGCTGTCGATGGTGGAAATGCCCATCTTCGACATAATTTTGAGCAGTCCTTTTTCCAGCGCGCGGGTGAAATTTTTCATGGCGGTTTCGGCAGAAACACCGCGCAATTTGCCCGTTTCTGCCAATTTTGCCGCCGATGCCAGCGCGGCATACGGGTGAACCGCTTCCGCGCCGTAGCCAATCAGCGCCGCAAAATGATGCACGTCGCGCACTTCTGCCGTGTCCACCACAATGCTGGTCAATGACCGCAGTCCGGTTTTTATCAAATGATGATGCACCGCGCCCACCGCCAGTAACATCGGAATGGGCGCATTTTCGGCGGAAATTTCCCGGTCAGAAAGGATGAGAATTGCCGCGCGCGAATCGCCTTCGCGGACGGCGGCTTCGGCCTGCCGTGCCAGCGATTCCAGCGCGGGTTTCAGCCCGCTTGCGCCATCGGCGGCGGCAAATGTCGCCGAGAGTTGCGCGCAGTGAAAATCGGCGCGCGTGCGGTGCAGCCGTTTCAGCGCGGCCAGTTCATCCCCCTGCAACACCGGGCTATCGAGCAGAATTTGCGCCGCACGATTGGCTCCCGATTGCAAAATATTCTCACGCCGCCCCAGCATAATTTTCAGCGACATGCCCGCTTTTTCGCGCAGCGGGTCAATCGGCGGGTTGGTGACCTGCGCGAACCGTTGCTTCAAATAATGATGCACCGGACGCCCCACCCACGATAGCAGCGCAATCGGCGTATCGTCGCCCATCGAGCCGATGGGTTCTGCGCCGGTGGCGGCCATCGGGCGCAGCACCACCGTCAATTCTTCGGCAGTGTACCCAAACGCCGATTGATATGTTTCCACGGGCAAGCGTATCGCCAAATTGCCCCGGTTCGGTTTTGGGGTGACAGCGTTTTTCAGCGGGTAACAGATTTTTGTGAGCCATGCACCATATTCTTCCGCTTGCCCCAATTTATTTTTTATTTCGGAATTGGTGAAAATGGTGCGATTCGCCGTGTCGAGCACCAGCATTTCGCCCGGCCCCAATCGCCCTTTTTTTATGATGGATGCGGGCGGCACGTGCGCGAATCCCGCTTCCGACCCCGCCACAATCAGCCCGTCGGAGGTTTGCAGATAGCGAATGGGGCGCAGGCCGTTGCGGTCAAGGGTGATACCCACCGTTTGCCCGTCGCTGAAAACCAGCGCGGCGGGGCCGTCCCACGGCTCCATCAGGCTGGCATGGTAGGCGTAAAAATCGCGGCGCGCGCGGTTTTCGGGCGTATCGGGGAGGGTTTCCCATGCTTCGGGGGCGAGCATGGCGATGGCGTGCGGCAAACTGCGTCCCGATTGCACCAGCAATTCCAGCACATTGTCCAACATTGCCGAATCGCTGCCGGAATCGTCAATCACCGGTTTCA